>JACZJJ010000054.1 GCA_014860625.1 Bacteroidales bacterium
ACTGGTAAGGGCGGGTTCCAAACCCGCCCCTCAACCCGAAACCTGAAATGCGAAGCATTCACGAACACCACTGAAAACAAACAATACAGTGAGTAAACTAGAAACCTGAAACTTGAAACGAACCCTCCATATCGTAAGCTTCGATGTACCGTACCCCTCCAACTACGGAGGTGTGATCGATGTTTATTACAAGCTTGTGGCTTTACACGATGCCGGTGTGAAAGTGATTCTTCACTGCTTCCAGGATGATCGGAATCCTGCACCTGAATTGAACCGGCTCTGTTCAGAGGTTTATTATTATCCCCGTCACACCGGCATCTGGAATCTGATCTCCCGAAAGCCCTATATCGTATCCAGCCGGATTTCGGAAACACTGCGTGAACGGTTATTGCAGGATAGCTATCCGATCCTCTTTGAAGGGCTTCATACCTGCAGCCTGATGAAGGATCCTGCGTTCAGGGAGCGAACAAAAATTTACAGGGAGAGTAATATCGAGCATCACTATTACTACCATTTGTTTAAAGCCACCGGCAACCTGAGAGACAAACTCTTCTTTCTGGCAGAAAGCCTTAAACTCAGAGGATTTCAGAAAATCCTGAAGCATGCTGACCTGATGCTTGTGGTATCAAAAAAGGATGAAGAGTACCTGAAAAGCAGATTTCCAAAGCAGGATATCCGTTACCTTCCCTCCTTTCACAGGGATAACAGGATAAATTCAAAACCCGGACGGGGTTCTTATGTGCTTTATCATGGGAAATTAAGTGTGCCGGAAAACATCCGCGCCTCAGAATACCTGATAAATGATATTTATATGGACTCTCTTCCGGAGTTGGTTATTGCAGGATTAAACCCTCCCAAACATCTCGTAAAGCTGATTGAGAAACATCCCAACATCCGGTTGGAAAAGAACCCAGATGAAGCAAAAATGTTTGACCTCATCAGCAATGCGCAGATCAATCTTCTGGTCACCTCCCAACCAACCGGATTGAAGCTGAAGCTTCTGAACGCACTGTTTCATGGAAGGCATTGCCTGGTCAATCCGGCTATGCTGTCTGGCACAGGGCTGGAGGCTCTTTGCCATGTCGCCACCACCCCCGAACAGTTCCGCGCAGAAATTAATTTGCTGTTCGGAAAAGACTTCCCACCTCTGGAGATTGGCCGGAGAGAAAAGGTTATCATGGAAAACTACTCCAACAAAAAGAATTGCAAAAGCCTCACGGATATATTAACTTTGTTCTATGAAAAAAATCCTCGTCCCGGTTGATTTTTCCGAACATACGGATATCACCTGTTCCTATGCCCTGAAATTAGCGGATGCCTACAAGGCAGAACTCATGCTTTTTCACACCTATTTTGACCAGGTTGTTCTTACCGATACGACCTTCCCCGACAGCATGAACATGAATGCTGTATACAATGAAGAGTTGATCAGGGAGATGCATACTCAGGCTGAAGTGAGTATGAAAAAACTTCTGGCAACCCTTGAGAAACGACTTGCCGAGGAGAAAATCGGGAATGTCAAGCTGAACAGTGCGGTTGTAGGAGGAGATATAGAGATGGAGCTGAAAATGGTTTGCGGGGAATATCAGCCGGAGATGGTCATCATGGGAACCCGTGGATTGGGACAGAACATCAATGTTTGGGGACGTGTATCCACCTATATCATCAACCACGCCAAGGTGCCTGTCCTTACTGTCCCGGAGATTAAAACGTTCATGGGATTTAAAAATATCATGTTTACTGCAGACCTCTCCGAAGGGAATGCTGCTGCTATCCTTCAGATATTTAACCTGATGAAACCATTTCAAAGCACACTGAATGTGGTTCATTTTCAAATAGGAAAAGATGGTGAAGAAGAGAAGATGGAAGTCCTTAAGAATGAATTCGTAACCCTGGAACAAAAAGGGAATATCCGCTTTGAGTTAGTTAGCGTAGAAGCAGACAATCAGAAATCGTTGGATGATTACATTGCAAACAACGGAATTGAGATCATCGCATTCCAGCCGCATAAAAGAAGTGTGTTCTACAATTTTTTCACCAAGAATATCACAAAGAAGAATCTCTTTTCAACAAATATTCCTCTCCTTGCAATTCCAATTCAATAGAGAGGGTCATCCACATCAGTTTAAAGGGGTAAGGGAGTAGTTGTCGTAGCGAAACATCTCCCAGTGATGGTTTTCCCAACCATCTCGATTCATTTGCCGGAATTTATAAGAGGTCTGCAAAGGCCTGACAGTGATCTCCCTCAAACATCCTGTGAAGCCAGTTCCATACTGCTTCAGGGCATTCAAAAAATACCAGGCTACATCATAGCCTTGAAACGCGAGGCTCTCAGGATCTGTCTTGTACTTATCCATAAACAGCTTTACAAATCGTTTTACCGCAGGGTCTCTGTAGTCAATCCATGAGGGAACTGCGATATGGCCGCGTACCTTTTCCAGGTATTGAAAATCTATCCCTTCAATCTGGTCCCAACGCGGAAGTCCGAATAGGGTGATGTTATAGCTGTTGGTATCGGCATTCAACTGGGAGAGCACATTCAGGACGAACGACTTCTGCCTGGAAACAACGACAACAACGTTTTCTCCTTCCGGCTTGAGCTTACTTATCAGATTCTCCTGTGAAACCGGCGTGATATCCAATCCCATTGCCTGGCAATTGGAATAAATCTGATCGGCCATCTTTTTCCCTTCCTCTTCCCAGCTTCGGATCAACAACGTGTGGGAAAGCCGATGATTGTTAGAGATATACTCTGCAACAGCAATTCCTTCGGATGAAGCGGAAGGCCGGATCTTGATCACCATGGGGTTCCCAACCACTTGCGATTCCCTTTCAGAAACCGGGCTTACGATCGGAATCTGGTGATCTTCGGACCATGAAGCCACAATCTCAAAGTTACGGTTGTAGAGCATCCCTACAATCAGGTCCATGTGAATCATCTCCGGTTTGTCCAGAAGGGCATAGGTGGCTGAGGGGTTTGCTTCCAGGCTGTATACGAACAGGTTCAGGTTGAACCCTGCTTTACGAAGGGAATCCACAGCCAGAAGAAATCCTTCATAGAATTGGATATACCGCAGAGATTTGTAACTCTCAATCTCTTGCTGAGTGGGTCTGTTGGGGTTAATGGTATCGGCTTCCTGCAGAAACAGATGCATCATAAGAGCTACGTTGTAAACCTCTTTTTTTGAATCCTGCAGCATCCCGCACGGGACCGTTTCCGGAAATTCCTTATCGAAAATTCTCAGTGGTTCTTCAACTTGTGGGTCATCCACGTCAACGACAAGTGGATCCAACACCAAAGGCTCTTCCAGAGGAGGCAATTCCAGCGGAAGTTCGGCTTTTGCACCAGGGATCAGCAGGGTTTGATTGGTCTTGAGGCCCTTTTTAATTTGGGGATTGAAATCAATCACCTCCTGCATGGTCACATTGTAGGCTTTGGAAATGGAGTAGAGGGTTTGCCCCTTTTTCACCTGGTGGACAAAGAATCTCTTTCCATCAATGGTGGTAACCTGGTCTGAACGGATCTGCTCATAACCATCCTGAGCGGAGATTTGTTTAGAAATCAGAAAAAAAATCCATATCAATATCAGTATATGTCTCATTGTATGAAGTTTACTCCCATTCTATGGTAGCAGGCGGTTTCGAACTGATGTCGTATACCACACGATTCACACCCTTCACCCTGTTGATGATCTCGTTGGATACCCAGCCCAGAAATTCAAACGGCAAATGGGCCCAGTCGGCTGTCATGCCATCTGTTGAAGTTACTGCCCTAAGCGCAACTGCATTTTCATACGTCCGTTCATCACCCATTACGCCCACCGACTGGATCGGCAGCAGCACGACAAATGCCTGCCATGTCCTGTCATACAAACCATGTGTGCGAAGTCCCTCAATAAAAATATGATCAGCCTCCTGCAGCAATCGTACTTTCTCCCTTGTGATATCGCCCAGTATCCTGACGGCCAGTCCGGGACCTGGAAATGGATGCCGACCAAGGATCAGCGGATCCAGCCCGAGGGAGTGTCCCACGCGTCGAACTTCATCCTTAAACAGGGCATTCAGTGGCTCAACCACCTTCAGGTTCATATGCTCGGGAAGCCCACCCACATTGTGGTGTGATTTGATGGTGGCACTGGGACCTTTTACCGACCTCGATTCAATGACGTCGGGGTAGATTGTTCCCTGTGCAAGCCATTTGATATTCTGTATCTTATTTGCTTCTTCCTCAAATACTTCCACAAATACGCGACCTATGATTTTTCGCTTCTTCTCAGGATCTGAAACTCCTTCGAGTTCATCAAGAAACCGATCGGAAGCATCAACCCCGATTACATTCAGGTTCATGTGGTCATATGAATCCAGGACTTTCTGGAATTCATCTTTCCGCAACAGTCCATTATCTACAAATATGCAGTGCAGGTTCGAGCCGATGGCTTCGTGGAGTAACATGCCAGCAACGGAAGAGTCGACACCTCCCGAAAGGCCAAGAACCACCTTATCGTCGCCCAGTTTTTTGCGCAGATCCCTGATGGTAGATTCGATGAACGACTCGGGAGTCCACGCCTGATGGCATCCGCAGATATCCACGACAAAATTTTTCAGCAACACAGCCCCTTCCGTTGTGTGGTAGACTTCGGGATGGAACTGGATGCCGTAGGTGGGTTCATCTGCGATCCGGAAACCGGCAATATTTACATTGGAAGTTGATGTGATGACACAAAAGTTATCGGGAACATTCAGAATGGTGTCTCCGTGCGACATCCATACCTGGCTCCCGTCAGAGACTCCTTTCATCAGCTCGCTATCTGGGTTTATGTAAGAGAGGTTTGCCCTCCCGTACTCCCTGATTTTCGAGGGCATTACATCACCCCCTGAAGCCAGTGCCAGGTATTGGGCACCGTAGCAAACTGCCAGTATGGGATATTTTCCCCGGATGCCGGAGAGATCGGGAATGAGCGCTTCCTTATCCCTGACTGAAAAGGGGCTCCCGGATAATATGACGCCCTTGATATGAGGACCTAACGGAGGAATATCGTTGTAGGGGAATATATCGCAGTAGACATTGAGCTCCCGTATCCTTCGTGCAATCAGCTGAGTATACTGAGAACCGAAGTCGAGAATAAGGATGGTCTCTTCCATAAGACAAATGTATGAAAATATTTTACCTGATCAGGGTTGCATTGTATTCAGTCCGGTTTCCGACACCATCGGTTACGACAAGTTGAAACTTGTTTGACCCGGTTTTGATCCGGCTGTCAAATTTGTATTCAAGCCGGTTTCGTTTGGCATCAAAGTCCATTAAAATCCAATGGCCGTTCAAGGTACCGCGATAACTGTCAATTCCGGAGAATTCGTCGGAAATGGTGACGACAATGGTACCTTGCTTACTGACATTCTTGTTGTTGTATATATTGACTGCTTTGATCTTCGGGGGAACGGTATCCACGCTGATCGTGTACTCTCCGAATTCACGGATAGATCCGGTAACCATGCCATCACTGAATTTACCTCCCATACTTACAAACTTCCCCCCGTCTTCAACCTTCACCAGCAGAGCCCTTTTTTCAAGCCAGTTCGGCAAGTTTTCGGCCTTCACCGAGAGGGAACAGCGGAGATGCAAGGGAGTGTTTTTGTCGTGTAGCACATGAATCCTGGAATAACTGCCATTTGCCGGAGGCTTGCTCTCGTATCGGAAATCCAGGTTTTCGTAGAGGGAATTTTTCGGTATGGTGAAGCTGATATAGCTGTTCTCAAGGCTGTTTTCCTCATCCCAGACGAACAGATTTGCAGGCTGACCCTCCCCTGAAGGTCTTGCTCCGGCAGAGGCGGGAGGGTGACTCTTTACCCAGAATGTGATCCGTGAAGAGTTGCCGCGAACATCTTTGACCACATATTGAATCTTGTGTGCTTTCCTATCAGAAAAGTTCACTACACCCCGGTTGATGACGTCATCGAAAATCCTGAGCTTGTTTCCCGGAGCAATGTAGGATTTGAAAAACCGTTGCTTATTTTTCATGTTCTGCGGATAGTCAAGAATCGCATTGACATATCGTGTGTCGGCAAATGCATATCTCTCAATATGCTGGCCAAATATTTTAACTCCGTCAACTCTCAGCTCAATCGATTTGACGCCACAACGAATGGAAGATCCGTTGTGGTAATCATACGCTTCAATTCCGAAGATGATATCTCCTGAAACCATCACAGTGTCGGATGATGAAACAGCATATGTTCCGTTTCCGCCGGTTGCCTGCAGGGACTTCGGGTTGGAGGTAAAATTGACCATTGCGGTTTGTCCGTAAGGGTATATCTTCACCCATGTTATCTGGGGCGGAAGGTTATCGCTGATAGGAATCCCAAAAGATAACGGGTCCAATGGCTCCTGACTTCCTGCATCCCTGATTTCAAAATGAAGATGCGGTCCACCCGAAGAGCCGGAATTTCCGGTATAACCGATTATCTCCCCCTTCCGTACCTGAATCTTCCCGGTTGGGACAGTTACATCAATCGCAAAAGACTCTTTCACATACTGTTGTTCATAGGCATACTTCGCTATCTCACCGCCAAACCGGTCGAGGTGCCCGTATACAGTTGTGTATCCTTCAGGGTGATTGATGTAGATTGCCTTCCCAAACCCCCATGGGGAGACAAAAATGCGGGAGACGTAACCATTTGAGGCTGCATATACAGGCTTTCCCGTTACACCAGCAGTTCGGATATCGATCCCCGAATGAAAATGATTCGGTCTGATTTCACCATAAGAGCCTGATAATAAAATAGTGAGATCAACAGGTGAGCGGAAGAGTGTTTGGGGATAATTGGTCTGAGAGCTGACGGTTGCCGTATTAAAAAGTAGAAGCAGAAAAAGTATGATTCCGGATGCCAGATGCCATGAATTACCCCCCAACCCCCTGAAGGGGGAGTAAGTCCCCTTAAGGGGATTTAGGGGTAGACAAGAGCTATTGGTCTTCATTCACTAATGTTACCGCTTCCGCTAACTCTCCCATATCGTCAATCACAAGATCGGCATCCTCAAAGGGACCTGAAAGTTGTTTTTCATTGTAGTAAACTGTCTTCATTCCCGACATCCTGGCACCAATAATGTCTTTACTATAGTGATTTCCTACCATGAGACAAGCTGCCGGGTCGACATTCAGCTTCTCTGCAATAGCCAGAAAAAAACGGGGATCGGGTTTTTCATAGCCAAGCTCCTTTGAGGAGAAAAAGTTTCTGAAAAACTCCTTCGCTCCAACACGAGCCAATGCTTTTATCATCTCCTCCGTTCCCGAATGCGGGGCATTGGTAGCAATGCAGAGAGGGTATTGAGTAGATAATTTACTCAGGGCCTGCTGTGCTCCCGGAACCCAGTCCACCGTCTCCCAGAGGTACATCGGCCCCTTAAACGCATAATCTATCATGATTGTGCCACCCCAGTCAAATATCAGTTGCTTGATCATTGTTTATCGGGCTGGCAGGTAAGAGAATTCGTTTGAGTAGGAGATCATTTGCTCCGTAAAATCATCAGGATAGGTAACTACGATGTCGGTCAATGCATCATTTTCGTATACAGGGGTCAGAACCGGGTTGATAAATCCGCCATAAGGGGAAATGTTGAGTTTTTTATACCGTTCCAGCATTTGGTTATGCAGCTCAGGATCAACTTTTACGGCAAAATTCTCGACCAGTTCTTTCCCTGCCTCGTAGTCGCCGGTCGATTTGATCCGCTGAATGTTGTTCAGCAACTCGCCGAACAGTCTCCGCAATCCATCATAGTCATTGATCCTGATGTAGGTCTTTCCATCTTTTTCAAGCAATTCGATGATCTTTTCATCTTTTCCCTGTTCGTAGCACCATGTGGCGATCAGTTTCCTGCCCCGCATGTGTGCCTGCTCAATATTTTTTCCCGGCTGAATCCGAACCAGTTGGGTCATGTACCCATTTCGGATGTAGTTATCGTATTCGGCTTTACCGACATCCATCGAGGGGATCAATCCCAGTTCCATCAGTTTGGGATCCATGATATAATACAATGAAAAGAGATCTGCCCGAGCCTCTTCCAACGCCGAGTGGTAATTTTTCATGGCATCGGGGCTCGTCCCTGGAAGCAGTTGTCCGGCCGCATGTCCCAGGCACTCGTGCATGTCGGTGGTGAGATTCCCTGCCAGGAAGCCGTACTCTTTTTGCCTCTCAACCTCTTCGGGCGACCAGGTAAATTCTTCCAGGAAGCCGTTCCCCAGCGAGGACTGGTCATACGCGTAGGTGATATTTTCGATGGTGACCGATTTGGACCCATGATCCTTCCTGATCCACTCTGCATTTGGGAGGTTGACGCCAATAGGTGTGGTGGGATCACAGTCGCCGCCAAGCTGTGCAGCATTGATCACTTTTGCTGTCACACCTTTCACCTCCTTCTTCTTGAATTCAGGATCAATCGGGCAATTGTCTTCAAAATACTGGGCATTATCGGCCAGTGTGATTGTACGCTCCGTTGCTTTTTTGTCTTTAAAATTCACAATCGACTCCCAGGTTGCTTTCATTGACATCGGGTCGCCATACGTTTCTATAAAGCCATTGATGAAGTCGATGTCCGAATTCTGATCGGCCAGCCACAAAATACTGTAATCGTCAAATGCCACCAGGTCGCCGGTTTTATAAAACTCGATCAATTTGTCGAGAGCGGCCTTTTGTTCCGGAGTTTCCGTAACGGTTGCCGCTTTTTCAAGCCAGAAGACGATCTGTTCGATCGCGGGATGATACATCCCATTTAGTTTCCAGACCATCTCTGTCACCTTCCCATCTTTCTTAACCACTTTTGAATTCAGGCCGTATGAGATCCGTATATCCTTGCCCGACAAAGAGTCATCCAACCGCTTCTGTGCATAGAAATCCTCCACTTCCTTTTGGGTTACGCCTTCATAAAAGTTGCATGCAGATGCCTCTATCAGGTCAGATGACGGGTCAAGACTGATCCGTTTTGCTGCAACTGTCGGATCAAGGATGATGGTTGTGATCTCCTCCGTAAACTCCTCTGGCGTCTGCCCTTCTTTCAGCGGAAGCTGTCCAGCGGGAACACCGCCAAGGAGTGTAGAGAAATATTCTGATGTCACTTCGGGGAAGAATTTATCCGTACTGTAGTGGTGATGAATCCCGTTGGAGAACCATACCCGCTTCATATAGGTTTCAACATTCTTAAAATCCCCGCTTGTGCGGTCGCCTTTGTAATTCTGGTATATGGCTTCCAGTGTTTTTCGTACCAGGAGGTTGTTCTTATAGTTCTGGTCATAGGTGATATCCCGTCCGCACAGTGCAGCCTGGGAAAGGTAATAGACAAGCTCTTTCTGCTTCAGGGTAAGTTCATCCCACCCGGGAATCTGATACCTGAGAATGCGCAGATCGGCAAATTGCTCTGCCTGCCATTTAAATTCAGTTGATTCTTCTTTCTTTGTGCCGTTACAGGCCACCATCGCAACCATCATAATCATTGCCGTTAAGTAGATCCATTTTTTCATACATACATTTATTAGTAGTCATACACTTTGCATTGCGGATTTTCGCCTTTGAATTTGTCGATCCGCCTGGATGAGATTCTTGTATTGAATATTTTAACTGATTTCAGGTTTTTCATGTTGTTCAGCACGTCAATGTTGCTGATCTTGGTATTGTAAATCTCGAACACCTCCAGTTTTCTCAGATTTGCCAGATCCTTGAGGTTCTTGATGGGTGTTCCGGAGAGTTTCAGAATTTCAAGGTTCACCAGGCTGGAAATCGGTTTCAGGTCTTCGACCTGCGTATTTTCTGCATCAATCTCAACGAGGCCGGTAAGACCCGATAACGGAGAGAGGTCGCTGATCGCATTTTTGGAAAATCCAAGTCGTTTCAGCCATTTCATCCGGCTGATTGGCTCAAGCGTGGTTACCCGTGTGTCTGAAAAACGCAATTCTTCCAGGCGGGAGAGAAATACCACGGGCAGGAGAGAAGCAATAGACTGGTCGTCTTTAATCACCAATGTTTTCAGGTTAGCGATCTGCTGGAGTTGATATTTATCAGGCTCTTTCCGGAACCCAACCTCTTCCCGAAACTCCGCTTTCCAAACGTCAGGCAGTAATTTCCACCAGTTCGTGTTTTCGTAGGTCTGACTGATCACCATGCATTCGGGGTTCTTCTCCATAAATTCATTGGCTTCCTCTTTGGTGACCCCCGAGTTATCCGCCAGGATCAGCTTCAGTCCGGTTAACCGGACCAGAGGAGAGATATCCGTGACCTTGGTGTTATCCAGGTCAATATATTTCAGATTCACAAGCGCCGAAAGCGGTTTTACGGATGCAATTCCTGTGGATTTTGCACTGAGGTAACTGAGGTTAAGAAGATCTTCCAGCGGGTCAAGGGTAGTGATGGGAGTCAGGGAGCAATCCAGCCATCGCAGACGAGGCAGCTCTGTAACCGGAGCCAGGCTTGTAATGGTTGAACGGCCATTGATATTCAGGCTGTCGATAGTCATCAGTTCGTGCAACTGCTCCGGGGTTGGAGGATTATCCAGCTTCCTGTAAATAAAGAATACCGACTGCCATTCGTCAGGCATCCTGCTCCACCATGTCTGCAGTTCTGTCGTTGCAAAACTGACAACAACCTGTGGGTGGCTGATCATAAACTGAACAGCCTTATCTTTCTTCACCAGGGTTTGATCGCAATAGATCTTGCGAAGGGCAGGAAGTGCAGCGAGGGGTTCCAGGTTGTTTACCTGGGTATTGTTGAAGGTAACGGACTCAAGGGCATCCAGGGATTTAAGTGCCTCAATGGATGTGACAGGCGTGTTTGAAAAATCAAGGGTGGTAATTTGTTTCAGGCCGGCCAGAGGTGCCAGGTCCTTTACCCTGGTCTGGTTCATCCGGAGTACCTTCATGTTGGAAAGTTCGGCAAGCGGCTTCAGGTCAGAGATTCCGGTAGAACTGATATCAAGGATCGCCAGATTCGGAAAGCTGGCCACAACAGAGATGTCGGTAATGGCAGTGTTGCTTATGTTCAACTCCGTGATGTCATTGCAGTATTTCAGCGGCTCCAGTGTACTTACATTTGTTCCCGATATATTCAGGTTCTCCAGAGCATTAAGGTTTCTCAGGGGCATCAGGTCGGAAACAGGGGTGTTGGATAAATTGAGGGTGGTAAGATGCGACAGTTTGGTTAGTGGTTCCAGGTCTGTCACGTTCAAATTGCCTGCCAGGTCAAGGGTTTTACTGTCGGCAACCTTCAAAAACAATCCGTAAATCCGGGAGTCCCTAATTGGAATGGGGATACTGTCGACGATGGCTACTGTGTCGTTGTAATTCTCTATCTGACTTAGCATCAAACCGGCATCAACCTTGATATCCTTACCAAAGATCTGGTGCCACTCCTGCGACAGCCCGTTCCACCAGTTTCTCAGATCTTCCTTTTCGTTCAGTTTGGTGGTATAAATACTTACAATCTTGATTTGCTTCTTGCTTTCATCGTAGTTGATCTCAATGTAGCGAACCATGTTGGTGTTGATCGAATCCCCGTCGATGTTGATCCCCTTGAGAGACCTGTTGGCAGTCGCCTTGAAATAGGTCTGCCCTGCATGGTTACTCATCACGTTCACATCCTGAACCTGATAGGTAAAGACTGCACGTTTAAAGAAGAAGTCTACATCCGTAAGATATGCCTGAACATCCTTGTACAGAGGTACCAGACGTTTGGTATCGAGGTCGTCTTCAATCTGCACTTCATTGTCCCAGAAGAATTTCTTATAACTTTCATTGATGATTGTCTCTTTCTCCTTAACCGTATTTTGCGGGTCTCCCAGGAAATTCAGGGTACTCTCCAGGAATTTCACAATCTGGTTTGCCTGCTGGCGGTAAACTTCCATCTCTTCTTCCGGAATGGATGAAGCTTTGGGTTCATCGGTCTTGACAGCCGTTTTTCCGGTACTCTTTTTCTGTCCGTAAGCCGGATTTTGTGACAGGCCCAAACCGATTGCCACGATCAGTCCAAGGGATAACAGGTAGATTTTCCTATTCATGGGTATAATTCCTGATGATTTCTTTTTTCTCCTGGTCATTCACGCGGACCAGATTAGATATAAGCCAGCCTGAGTTGTTTTGGGAGCGGTTGAAATAGGAGACTTCGAAGTACCAGTTTGGAATCTGGAAAAAGTGAAATTTCACGTTGTTCGATGAGACAAACTTCAGATTTCCATCCTGATACTCCTTCAGGAAAAGGGCAAGTTGATCGGGGTAGTACTCTTTCTCGAGGTAATAGCCGATATTGGCAGGGTTGGCAAACATTTTACGTAAATTCATAAAGTCGAGCTCATGGCTCATCGGATGAAGAAAATTCTCCCCGCTGACGCTGTCGCCCACGTGGTTGAAATATTTCTCAAAGGCATTGCAATGAATATTTGAAAGCACCCATTTGTATCCTTGACGTTCTTTTTCAAGCCTGAAATAGAGGATCATATGAATCTGCTTCCCATCTAATTTGAATTCGGAACTCACTTCGGCAAACCAGTTGTTTGCATGAAAATCAAGAAACAACGGATCTTTCTTGCTGTTGACATCCAGAATAAACACATCCCTTTTATCCTTAGTAATGAGTGGACTGGAAAGGTCAAACAGAATATTGAGATACTTGTTCCTCAATTTCTGGGAATGAAACTCCCCATCCGTCTTGTACAGGCGTTTTCCCGTTACATCTTCTTCCCCGTTAAACCGACGGTAAAATTGGTTGATCTGTTTGGTTTGAGCATACAGCATCGACTCGTCGCCCTGGAAGGTCCGAACCTGGCCTGACGAGACCAATGAGGTAATCAGCAAAATCAGCAGTATTGGGATTTTCTTCATCTGGATAAACTTAGGGATATGAAAAATGCAGCATGCAGTAGGAGTTTTGTCTTCTGCATCCTGCATTTTCATAGGCAGATTAATTACTTCGAAGTTTCTTTGACTCGGATATCTCCAAGCAGCACATCCCAGAAGCCTATCATGCGGCCACCAATCTGTGTCTCTTTACGTTTGACATATACCGTGATGTCCTTTTTCGTGGTATCTTCATACACAAGTCCCTTTTCTTTGTCGTATCCCTGGAAGCGCTGGAAAACGGTGATTACCCCTACATACGTTCCATCGGGTTGACGTTCAAGGTCACTGACATACTGAATCTTATACCAATCTATCACAACCCGGTCATAATTCAGCTGCATCAGGCGATCAAAATATTCACGTACCTTATAGTAATGTACTTCCGGTTTGGAGAGGGATGAAACGCCCATTTCACTTCCCGGCATGAAAAGTTCTATGGCCCGTTCAATCACCCGCTGAGCTTCCGACCATTGGGTGTCTTTATTTCCAATAATGCTGATGTATTTACTCAGATCACGGACCTTTTCAAGTGCTAAACTGTCAATTGCCTGTTTTCGTTGCGGCGAAAGGTCATCATTTCCCTGAGAAAACAGGGTGGCCGAAAACAAGATCAGGCCAACGAATACCATTGTTCTTTTCATGGATCTACTTTTTTATTAAGTCAAGTTCTTTGATTTTCCCTGCCGAATCCATCTGATAGGAGTCCACGTTGTTGCGGCTCTCTTTCTGGTCTTTCAGGAAATTCAGGTAGTTGTTGATTGTTGATGGTTTGTCGTAATCCACAATGGATCCTTCACGGCTAATGATGATCAATACCGGAACATCAGGAGCAGAGAAATAGTTGAGGGCTGAACTGATCAGGCTGTTTGCCATGCTGGTATTTCCCGCACGGGCTGCATCGGCAATAGACTGAAATGAGCTCTCCAGCTTCGTTTTCAGCGACATCTCGACAGCGTTGGAACTCCTCATGTCGGAGATCTTTTTCTCCAACCGTCCAAGTAATTCATTGATCTCTTCATCGCCAAGGTTCTCGGCCTTGATTTTATTCATCTCCGCTTCGAGCTGATCAGCAGACAGATTCTGTTTGTTGACCAACAAATCGTATAGTTTGTTTCGTGCTACAGCAACCTGTTGCTCGTGAGCTTTTACCTGGTCGGCATAGGCTCTCTTGCTGATTTGTTGTGCTTGCAAAATAAGTTGGTTCAGTTCATCGTCTCCGAAATTTTTATTGATGGCATCTGAGATCGCTCTGTCCTGCTCCTCAAGGGTCATCTTGGTCGTTCCATTGATGATTGCTCTCATCTGCTGTTTGTACATCTCGATCTGTGCTTTCTTCTCCTTGCGCGTTAGTTTACCAGTCGACTTGCAGGAGTCAAAACTCACCGCGACGAGAGCGACGAGTGTAATGACAACAAACTGCTGCCATCCAAAAGATTTCAATCTGCTTACGATATTTGTCATGATTCAGTTGTTATGATTTGTAAAACGGAAATTTCACCACTGTTGCTTTCAGGGCTTTATCCCTGATTTTTATAAATATTTCGCTTCCTTCCTTTGCGTGTGCCGGCGGGACATATCCCATACCAACAGCTTTTTTAACGGCGGGCCCCATGGTTCCGCTGGTTACCATGCCGATGAACTGACCCTGATCATCCACAATTTCGTAATCGTGTCGTGGAATTCCTTTATCTATCATCTCAAAACCAACCAACTTTCGTGACACGCCATCCTTCTTCTGAACTAATAACGCATCCTTATTGATAAAATTTTTCTCGTCGGTGAATTTTGTAATCCATCCCAGGCCTGCTTCAAGTGGTGAAGTGGTATCATTGATATCATTTCCGTACAGGCAGAAGCCCATCTCCAAACGCAGAGTATCCCGGGCAGCAAGTCCGATCGGTTTGATTCCGTAGTCAGCTCCGGCTTCCATCACGGCATGCCAGATATGGGGTCCGTCTTCATTGGCCATGTAAATTTCACAGCCGCCCGAACCGGTATAGCCTGTTGTAGAGAAGATGACATCTTTCACACCTGCAAATGTCAGTTTTTTGAATGTGTAATACTCCATGTCGAGGATAGGCGTATCGGTCAGTTTTTGCATCGCTTGCAGGGCTTTGGGACCCTGAATGGCAAGCTGTGAAATTTCGTCAGAGGCGTTGTATAATGTGGCGCCCATCTTATTCTGTTTGTTGCACCAAGCCCAGTCTTTGTCGATGTTGGCTGCATTGACAACCAGCAGATAGGTTTCATCGTTGATTTTGTAGACTAGCAGGTCATCCACGATGCCGCCCTGTTCATTCGGGAAGCAGGAGTACTGAACCTTGCCGTCAACAAGTTTTGAGGCGTCGTTGGAGGTGACCCACTGTACAAATTCCAGCGCTTTTGGTCCCTTTACCCAGAACTCTCCCATGTGGGAAACATCGAAGACGCCAACGCCATTTCGCACAGTCTCGTGCTCAATGTTGATGCCTTCGTATTGAACCGGCATATAGAATCCGGCGAATGGAACCATTTTGGCACCCATTTCTTCATGAAATTTTGTAAAAGCGGTATGTTTCATCTGGTAATAATTTTGATTTCAGTGGTCAGATGGAATATCCATTATGAACATCTATGGTTTGTATTAACGGTGTTTGTATGGATAATTCATTGTGTTATGATTGGTCGGACAAGCAATTCAGGAAATCGGTGCAAAATTAGAAAAAATTATCAGGCATTATGGCGATGTTCATATTATATAATAACTTTGTTGGTCATGATAAACCTGCGACAAAACACGCCCCGGTGGCTGATCTTCCTCATCGACATGACCATCGTTTTCACCTCGGTGATCCTCGCCTACCTGTTGCGTTTCAACTTTGACATTCCTCCGCAGGAACTCGATCCGTTGCCCTTGATCATGGTATACATCCTGGCTGTCCGAGCCATCTCCTTTCTGATCGCAAAATCCTACACCGGCATCGTGCGCCATACAAGCACAGCCGATGCACTTCGTGTGCTGTTCACCCTTCTCGCCGGAAGTATCTGGTTCGGAATCACAAACATCGGCACCTATTTTTACAACCACACCTTTTTCATCCCCTTCTCCATCATCATCATCGACCTTCTTGCCAGCACCTTTGGCATGATCACTTTCAGGATGGTCGTGAAGATTGCTTTTCTTGAGTTCATGAACCCGGTAAGATCAAAAGTGAATGTCATCATTTACGGAGCCGGCGAGGGTGGTATTACTGCGAGAAGGGTTTTAGCCCGGGATGCCGGTACAAAATACAAAGTACTTGCGTTTGTGGATGACGACCCTGCGAAGGCGGGAAAAAAGCTGGAAGGGATAGACATCATCGGGCCGGAAAAGCTGGAAAACCTCCTGCAAACCAATACGATAGCCCATGTAATCCTCTCCATCCAACGGTTTGATCCCGAAAAGCGCGATTGGCTGGTTGACCTCTGTTTGAGTTACAACACGAAAGTCCTCACTGTCCCGCCAATGATCCGATGGATCAATGGTGAGCTGAGCTTCAAGCAAATCCGTAAGATCCATATCGAAGAGCTGCTGGAGCGGGATGAGATCAGTCTTGACGACGAGATGATCTCGCGGGAGACCTCCGGGAAAGTGATCATGGTAACCGGAGCTTCAGGATCTATTGGAAGTGAGATCGTTCGGCAACTGGTCAGGTTCCGTCCGAAGAAGCTGATCCTGATCGACCAGGCTGAAACCCCTCTCCATTTTTTAGAACTGGAGTGGATGAACCATTTTTCAGATACAGATGTCGAATTCATCCTGGGCGATATTACCAATGAGATGAGGATGAATTCAGTGTTTGAAGCATTCAGGCCTGAAGTGGTCTACCATGCAGCTGCCTACAAGCATGTCCCGATGATGGAGGCCAACCCGGTGGAAGCCGTTTTAACCAATGTTCTCGGGACACGTACGATCGCCGACCTGGCTGTCGCTCACGGCACATCGAGATTCATCATGATATCGACCGATAAGGCTGTAAATCCCACTTCGGTCATGGGTGCCGCAAAACGGATGGCCGAAATTTATATCCAGTCGCTCGACAAGACGGGTAACACCCGGTTTATCACCACAAGGTTCGGCAACGTATTGGGATCCAACGGTTCGGTGATTCCGCTATTCCGGAGCCAGATTGAGAGCGGAGGCCCTGTCACGATCACACATCCTGAAATCACGCGGTTCTTCATGACGATCACCGAAGCCTGTCGTCTTGTTTTGGAAGCAGGAGCGATGGGCAAAGGCGGTGAAATATTCATTTTCGACATGGGGAAATCGGTCAGGATCCTGGATCTTGCCAAAAAGATGATCCAGCTTTCAGGCCTGACACTGGGAAAAGATATTCAGATCCGTTATGTAGGTCTTCGTCCTGGAGAAAAGCTTTACGAAGAACTGCTGAACAAAGAGGAGAATACCCTGCCAACGCATCACGAACGGATTATGATCGCCAAAGTGAGAGAATATGACCTGGAGGAGGTCAAACGCCTCACCGCCGAACTGATCGCCCTGACAGCCAAGCACTCCAACATGGAGGTGGTCAGGAAACTGAAAGAGGTGATTCCCGAATACAAGAGCCAGAACTCAGTGTACGAAGAACTTGACATTAACCCCTAAATCCCCTAAAGGGGACTTCCTTAAGTGGGAAGTGCGATGTACAAAGTACGAACTGGAAGGTAGAAGCAGGAAGTTTGAAGCAACATCAAACCACCTCCTCAATTCTGTCCAGTAGCTGAACCAGGTGTTCCTGGGTTGTGAATGGATTCATCAGGGTTGTTCTCAGGAAGACCTTTCCCCTGAGAGTAGTTTGCACGATGTAGAATTCCCCCTCTTCGAGGATTTGTTTGCGGATCATCGCATTCAGCTGATTTTGTACCTCTATCGTGAGACCAGGATCTGCAAGCCTGAAGCAAACAATGTTGGATTGCGGTTCCATGGCCAGTTCAAACCGGCTTCGCAGCCTGATCAGATCGGCAAACGTTCTTGCCAGATCGTATAAAACGGTCACATTTTCCCCGAAAACTTCAATGCCATGCACCTTGACAAGTGTGAAAAATTTCAGGCTCATCATCAGCTTGGTGCACTCAAAGGTCCGCTTCCCGTAATTGAACCACTCAGGATCAGCATCCTTCTGCCAGAGATAGTGTGCATCCTGCTGAAACGTATGATAAGACTGATCTTTCCGTTTATAGAGCAAGGCAGTTGTTAGTGCTTGTGTCATCAGCATCTTATGACAATCGATCACTACCGAGTCGGCCAGGTGGATGCCGTTGACCAGATGCCGGTATTTTTCGGTAAAGATTACGGGTCCTCCATGCGCACCGTCCACATGAAACCAGATGTTCTTTTCGGCGGCAAACCCGGCAATGGCTTCCAGGTTATCGTACGAACCTGTGGCAGTAGTACAGGCGCTGCCAACGATCGCAAACACCTCTCTCCCCTCCTGGTTTGCCTTTTGCCACGACTCCTCCAACAGTTCAACCTTCATCTGAAAATCCGAATTTGTCTCTATCAGCATCACGCCATCAGAACCCAAGCCCATGATCCTGGCAGCGCGGTCGATGCAATAATGGGCTTCTGCTGAAACCATAACAGTCAGCTGCTTTCCGTCATTCCCCTCTTCCCAGATATTCCTTCCGGCGACAGATTTCCGGGCCGACAACAGAGCCGTAAGATTTGCCAGGGTACCGCCCGAAGTAAAGAAACCATCCCCTTCACTGCCAAATCCAAGAGCCTCGGTGAATACCCGCACAGCCAGTTTCTCCATGGCAGTGGAGACACTTCCCATCTCATACCCTACCATCCCGTTGTTTATCACCCCAGCCAGAAACGCTGCCAGAGCCGTTACAGGAGCTGTTGGAGTTAGCTGGTGACCCACATACCGGGGGTGAAGCAGATGGATGGAACGGTCGATCACATCACGGAAGAAAGGGGTCAGGTCATTGCTGTCGACGGAGTAATTCTTCCAGAATTCCACCTGCTCATCCGGATTCACCCAGCGCAGTACCGGCATGTCGCGGCCAGCTTTTGCCTGATCGATGTAATCGGCCAGCAAATCCACAAGTTTATGCCCGTTATCCCTGAAGTTGCCTGTATCAAATACTTCTTTAATCGATGATGCCATGGTGAGATGTTAGTTGTTGCAGCAAAAATAACGATTGTCGAACAGTGTGGAGAAAAACTTTTACATTCGTAAATCGGATAACCCCTCCAAGCCTCCCCTGAAGGGGAGGTGTAAGTCCCCTTTAGGGGATTTAGGGGTGTATTCGTAAATTGAAAATCGAAAATCGAACCTAAAATGATTGTAATCCTTGGTCCGACGGCATCAGGCAAAACCCAGTTAGCCACCAGGCTGGCACACCAACTTGACGGTGAAGTCATCTCAGCCGATTCCCGCCAGGTCTACAAAGGGATGGATATCGGCACCGGTAAGGACCTGGATGAATATGTCGTTGAGGGGAAAGCGATACCGTATCACCTCATCGACATTGTTGATCCGGGCTATGAGTACAATGTATACGAATTTCAGCAGGACTTCCTGAAAGCCTATTACGGTATTCTTCGGCGCGGTAAAACTCCGATTCTTTGTGGTGGAACAGGGTTGTATATTGAGTCGGTTCTGAAAGGATACCGGCTTCCGCGACTGGAGCACAATCCTGAACTGGAAGCGCTGCTTCATTCAAAAACGACGGAAGAGCTCGTGGATCTGTTGAAAACATTGCGTGAACAACACAATACCACCGATATCCTTGATCGCAAACGGCTGATCAAAGCGATTCGCATCGGGTTGGAGGAATCACGACGAACCGAACACTACCTTGAATTTCCAGAGATTAATGCCAGGATTACTGGCATCGCCCTGCCCCGGGAGGTTCTCCGTGAACGTATTACCCAACGGCTGCACCATCGTCTCGAGCACGGGATGATAGAAGAGGTGGATCATCTTCTGGCTTCCGGCATCAGTCCCGAAACTCTTACGTTTTATGGATTGGAATACAGGTTTATCACCCTATACCTGATGAAACAGCTATCCTATGAAGAGATGAAAGCCAAGTTGAACATTGGCATTCACCAGTTTGCCAAACGGCAGATGACCTGGTTCCGTCGTATGGAACGGAACGGATTTGACATCCACTGGATAGATATGACATCACCCCTGAAAGAACAAGTAGCGTTTATCCGAAGTTATTTATAACGGATTCCCCGTGTGATTTCTTCTTTTACTTCGTTTTATCGGGGAATTCCGGAACCTCCGGCAACTCCTTGGGCCACTTCTCCAGTTCAACCAGGATCAGTTCAATGGCTTTGTTCAGCTGCTCATCTTCACCGGCATATTCTTTTGCAGGATCGTTGTCGACCCACACATCCGGCTCAACACCAACGCCTTCCATAGCCCATTTGTTCTCCCTGAAGTCGTAGTTTGCAAATTCGGGCTTCTGGAGGGAACCACCATCGATAAATGGCAAGGTTCCCCGGATGCCGATCACACCACCCCAGGTGCGGGTACCAACCAGCTTGCCAAGGTTTAATTGCTTGAACTGGTAAGGAAAGAGGTCGCCGTCGGAGGCTGAGTACTGGTCGATCAGACAGATCTTCGGGCCCCACATGAAAGGAATCCTGCCCGGAACGGGATCTGTATTTCGGGCCATTCGCATGATTACAGCTTCGCGTTTAAGCCGTTCAATGATCATGGGAGATACATTTCCTCCGCCATTTCCGCGGTCGTCAATAATCAGCGCACGTTTGGTCAGCTGCGGGTAAAAATATTTCACAAATTCATTCAGTCCCCCCGGGCCCATATCAGGGATGTGAATGTATCCAACTTCTCCATTGGTCGCTTCATTTACTTTACGGATATTCTCCTGCACCCAGTTGTAGTAATATAAGTCTGCTTCATCATCAACAGGCACTACGATGGTCTTATGCGCCCCTTCCGGGGTTGGTTTCCCATTTACAGTCAGCTCAACCTGAACACCGGCTTTATTCACGAGCGCCTGGTAAATGTCATTCATCTCTTTCACGGAGATGCCGTTGATGGCAATAATGTAGTCGCCTTCCGAAACGTCAACACCCAGTTCAGTCAACGGAGAGCGATTCTTCTTCGACCAGTTCTCCCCCTGCAGGATCTTGTCAATCCGGTAGTAACCAGATTTATCCCGTGTAATGGCAGCTCCCAGCAGACCCAACTTGATCCTCTTGGGCTTGGGTTTATCTCCGGCGCTTACATATGCATGACCTACATTGAGTTCACCAACCATCTCACCGATGATATAGTTGAGATCATTGCGGTTGTTCACAGAAGAGACCAGCGGCGCATATTTCTCTCTGATTGCATCCCAGTCAAGCCCATGCATGTTTGGCGCGTAGAAAAAATATTTCATCTGTCGCCACGACTCATTAAAGATCTGATTCCATTCAGCCTGCAGGTCGACCATGATCTTCATGTTCGAAAGGTCCACATAATCCTTCACGCTGATCTTGGATTTGGGCAGGTCGATCACAGCATATTTATCCCCTTGTGCCAGTACCATCTTCTTATGGCCGGAAGCGATTTCATAGTTCCCATACTCTCCAAGATCGGTCTCTTTTTTATCCTTCAGGTTAAAAAGACAAAGTGTTGGTTTTTCGCCGTGTTTGCTTCTGACATAATAGACATCACCCTCCAGAGCAGTAATTCCCCAGTATATCCCGGCATCCAAAGGAAGCTTCACCGTTCGGGCCATAATTCCTTCCAGATCCACCTTCACATCCAACTTCTTTTCGTCCTTCGTCCCTCGTCCCTCATCCTTCGTCCCTCCTCCCTCGTCCTTCGAATTTCCTAATTTGGCTCTGCCGAGCTCCGCTTCGCTCCGGTTCGAATTTCCAATTTCCTCTTCCTTAAAACTCACCTCATCATTCTCATAGGCAAACGGAGAAGGCGTACTTTTGGCCAGGGTTAAAAAGTAGATGTTACTCATGTCGTTGTATGCATGATTCCACTCCGTCCAGCTGTAGATCGGATTAAAATCACGGTTTGAAGTGAAAAAGAGGTACTTCCCGTCGGATGAAAAGGCAGGATCTCCCACATCATACCATCCATCGGTCACCGGATTTGTCTTTTTCGATGCGAGTTCATAAAGGAAGATCCTGGATTCTCCCCGTTGAACCGGTTCCGTGAAGGCGATCCATTTGCTGTCGGGCGACCAGGTATACTCATTGTATTCAAATGCGTTGGTTTCAGCAACGATGGTAATCTCTTTTGTATCAATGTCAACATACTGCAAGCGTAGCATCTTGTCGCTCCAGAGCAACTTTTTACTGTCGGGCGACCAGATGGGAAAATACTTATAGGTGTCGGCATTTTTCGTGAATTGAACAGGAGGTTCACTCCCGTCCTGGTTGATGATGTAGATCTCATCTTCACCGGTTTTATCTGAAACAAATGAGAGGTATTTCCCATCTGGCGACCAGGCCACATCTCTGTCATGTACCCCGGATGAACGTGTAAGGTCCTTTGTAATCCCGGATGTCACAGGAACGGTAAAAATATCGCCACGTGCATCAAAACCAAGGCGTTTTCCGTCGGGAGAGATCGTAAACGAGTTGATGATTTTACTGGCATCTTTCAGTTGGTCTCTTCCGGTGATGAAGTCGTTTGCAATTCTGATATCTATTTTTACAGACTGTTCTGTCTCCAGGTCAAAGAGGTAGAGATATCCTCCGTTTTCATAAATGATCGCAGCATCTCCCATCGAGGGAAACTTCACATCATAGTTGGTATAGTTTGTAAGCTTCCTAGTCTCTTTCGTCTTCAGGTCAATGACAAAGAGGTTCATCGTACGGTCGCGGTCAGAGCAGAAGTAGATCTTCTCTCCCCGCCACATCGGAAAAATATCCTGGGCAGGGTTGTTGGTCAGGTTCTCCGTTTTCTTCGTTTTGAAATCATAGACCCAGATATCGTCGGCCATTCCGCCACGGTAATATTTCCAGGTACGAAACTCCCGGAATACGCGGTTGTAGGCCAGTTTGGTTTTATCCGGAGAGTACGAACAGAAACCACCGACAGGCAAGGGCAGCTCTTCGGAAAGACCTCCATCTTTGTTGATCAGGAACAACTGGCCTTTGAAGCTGTTGAACGACTGTTTGCGGGAGCGATAAACGATATTGCTGTTATCCCTCCACGTCATGACGATATTATTCGGGCCCATCCGGTCGGAGATATCATCCCTGCCCAATGTGGCCGTATAGGTTAGTCTGACAGGAAGACCTCCTTCGGAAGGAATGAGAAAGACCTCTGTATTTCCGTCATACTGGCCGGTGAAAGCGATGTTTGTCCCATCCGGTGAAAACCGTGCGAACATTTCATACCCTTCGGAATCGTTGGTCAGTTTTCGGGCTACGCCGCCCTCTTTGGCTACGGTATATAAATCACCGGCATAGGTAAAAACAATCTGATCTCCATGAATAGCAGGAAAACGGAGTAAACGGGCCTCATCCTGGGCATAGGTAACTCCAATAAGCAGGATGGCAAAAAGTGTAATGGTTAGTTTTTTCATTATCATAAAATTGAGTGATACTTCCGGAAAAAGTCAAAAATACCCAGAATTCCCGGATATGAAAAAAAGTTTTCGATGATATCCGTGAATTGAACGATGAAAGGGGAACGGACAATATATGATACAAATCACACGGTGATGCGTAAATTCGTGTAGCATAAAATCGTACTTTTGCAGTCTGATCACTGGATCACTGGATCACTGGATCACTGGATCACCAGTCACCAGTCACCAGTCACCAGTCACCTGTCACCAGTCACGAGTCACGAATAACTAATCCCTAATCCCTAATCCCTAATTTATATGTCTGTAGAAGTAAAATTTCCGGGCGGAGTGAAAGTAGACGCCATCATCGAACCTTTTGTAATATCAACAGACCAGCCGGTGAGAGCTGGTGGAGAGGGTACTGCCCCTGCTCCTTTCTCACTGTTTCTTGCCTCGCTGGCTACCTGCGCCGGTTACTATGTAAAAGCTTTCTGCGACTCCCGTCAGCTATCAACTGAAGGTGTCTCGCTGACGATGGACACCGAATATGATCAGATGAACAAGATGATTGGAAAATTCATCATCAAGATCATCGTTCCGATGGATTTTCCCGAAAAATATGATAATGCCGTAATAAACGCTGCCAATGTATGTGCTGTAAAACGGCATCTCTCTGAAAACATCGAATTTGAAACACTGGTAATAAGGCCGTAGAATGAGAAATACGGAAATACAGAAAACAAAAAACGTATTTCGTGTTTCGTTTTTCGTATTTCGTATTTCCTAATGATTTAATAAATAAATTCCTGCAATTATGAGTAAACAAAAAGGCTTCTCCTCCATCTCAGTACATGGAGTTGGTGAGCGCGACAAAATGGGGAGTGTTGTAACACCGATCTATCAGACCTCAACCTTCTTTTTTAAAAGTGCCGAAGATGGGGCAAAATGCTTTTCGGGTGAGAGCGATGGATTTATCTATACCCGCCTGGGAAATCCGACCATTGACGAATTTGAAGCGACCATTGCTGCCCTGGAACACGGGTTCAATGGCATCGCTACCTCTTCGGGAATGGCTGCCGTCAATACAGTTTACCTATCCTATCTGGGACAGGGAGACCATATCGTTTGTCATAATGCCCTTTACGGCCCTTCCAGGGGAATTCTGGAAACGGCCTATCCCCGGTTTGGTGTGGAGTCGACATTTGTGGACACAACGGACCTCAGGAATGTGGAAGAGGCGATCCGACCGAATACACGCATGATCTTTCTTGAAACTCCTGCAAATCCCACCATCGGAATCTGCGATATTGAGGCCATCTGCAAACTGGCAAAGCAACATGGGATCAAGGTGTGTGTTGACAACACGTTCTGCAGCCCTTACTTACAGACTCCACTTGATCTGGGAGCCGATATTGTGCTGCATTCACTCACCAAATTTATCAACGGCCATGCCGACATTGTTGGCGGTATTGTTATTCCAAAGACAGAAGACGACTATAAGAAGCTGAATTATACTATGATCAACTTCGGGTTCAACATGGATCCGCATCAGGCCTTCCTTGTCCGTCGCGGGGTTAAGACACTCGGCATCCGGATCGACAGGGCACAGGAAAATGCCATGAAGGTAGCCGAATACCTTGAAGCACATCCAAAAGTCGATTGGGTGAAATACCCCGGATTGAAATCCCATCCCCAGTATGAACTGGCTAAAAAACAGATGCGAGGACCCGGTGCCATGATCAGCTTTGAAGTTAAAGGTGGATACGAAGCTGGCGAGAAGCTGATGGACAACGTGAAATTCTGTGTATTGGCTGTATCTCTGGGAGGGATCGAAACGTTGATTCAGCATCCGGCCTCCATGACCCACTCCAAGCTGACGAAAGAAGCCAGAGAGATTGGCGGCATCACGCAGGGACTTGTCAGGCTGGCTATTGGAATCGAAGAGGTCGAAGATATTATCGCCGATCTGGACCAGGCGCTGGAAAACGCTTGAAGGACGAGGGACGAAGGACGAAGGACGAAGGACGAGGGACGAGGGACGAGGGGACGAAGGACGAAGGACGAAGGACGAAGGACGAAGGACGAAGGACGAAGGACGAGAAAAGCGAAAAGCGAGTAGCGAGTAGCGAAATGCAATGAAAGACCCAGCATCTAGCATCTGGTATCCAGCATCAGAATTGGCATCCGAAATATCTTGTATCTTTGTACGTTTGATTCGTAAACCGATTCGGATGGCCCGTTTGCAACAGATCACGTTCTCATTTCTGTTATTGCTTACCCTATTGTTACCCACAATTGTCCGATCACAAAAGGTAGCGTTGGTGCTATCTGGCGGAGGGGCTCGTGGTGCTGCTCACATTGGGGTTATCAGGGCACTTGAAGAGAACCAGATTCCAATTGATTATGTGGTTGGCACATCCATCGGCGCCATTGTTGGAGCCCTTTATGCCATTGGCTACACGCCTGATGAGATGGAGCAACTGATGAGTTCTGAGGAATTCGCCAATTGGGCATCCGGGAACATTGATGATAAGTACCGCTATTACTTCAGGAAAGATGACCTTAACGCTTCCTGGGTTTCCCTCGATTTCAATCCCAGAAAAAAGCTGACCACCGTCCTTCCAACCAACCTGATCAATCCCTATGAGATTGATTTTGAATTTATGCGACTGATGGGTCCTGCAGCAGCAGCAGCTGGCTATGATTTCAATCATCTGATGGTGCCTTTCCGATGCGTTCTGGCGGATATTGATTCTACCCAGGCGTTGGTAATCCGTAGTGGCAACCTCAGTACTGCCGTCCGCGGATCCATGTCCATCCCAATGATTTTCAATCCGTTGCGCTACAACGACAAACTTCTTTTCGATGGAGGAATGTACAACAATTTTCCGGCGAATGTAGCCCAGGAGGACTTTCACCCGGATGTCATTATCGGATCCAGGGTAGCCCAGCGATACAGCAAAGCAGACCCGGACGATATTATCAGTCAGCTGATGACAATGCTGATGGAACGTCAGAACGACACCATCACCTATCCGAATTCCGTGATGATCGTCCCTTCAATTCCCAAAATAAACCTGTTTGATTTTTCGCATTCGGAAATCCTGGTCGACAGTGGCTACTCGGCAGGTGTTTCCATGATCTCCGAGATACGTAAGCTGGTAAAAGACAGCCTTACACCCGAGATGCTTCTCCAAAAACGAACAGTATTCAAAGCAAAAGAACCCGAGCTCGTTTTTGACTCAGTTATTGTAACCGGACTCACGAAAGCTCAGACCCAATATGTTCAGAAAATCCTGAAGCACAGCAAGAAGACGGTAACGATCAACGAATTAAAAAAGGCCTATTTTCGTTTCATTGACGAAGGGTTTGTCAAGACAATCTTTCCGGCGGCAAGATACAATCCCAACACCGGATATTATGATCTCTACCTCGACATACAAAAAGCTCCAAATTTTAATGCACAGTTCGGGGGGAACCTATCTCTTGGAACCAGCAATGAAGGGTTCCTTCAACTTCGGTATAAATATCTTTGGAACCACGCAATAAGGGTGATGGCAAACGGATATTTTGGAAGATTTTACAGCTCTGTGAAGCTCGGCGGGAGAATCGATTTTACGTCGAAGCTGCCAGGTTATCTTGAATTATATTACACCTACAACAACTATAATTATTTCAACAATACCACCTATTTCTTTGATGATCTTACCCCTTCAAATATCAAACAGTGGGAGAGCTTTACTTCACTGCGGGGAGGAATTCCCGTTACAAATAAGGGGAAGCTGAACCTCGGCCTCATCAATGCGATCACCTCTTCAATTTATTACCAGACGAATGATTTTTCACGACTGGATACAGCAGATCAAACCAAATTCAACTTCTTCAGTCCCGGCATCAGTTTTGAACTGAATAACCTTAACCGTAAACAATACGCCAATGCCGGAGCCCGTCTGAGGCTTTCTTTGACATACATGAACGGAAGAGAAATGCTGCTTCCAGGATCTCAGTCGATCCAGGTAACAGAGCAAAAAGAGTATCACGAATGGCTGGTGATCAAGGGGGTTTATGACAACTATTTTGAAACGATAGGCCCCCTCAAACTTGGTTTTTTTGGAGAAATCTGCATTACCAATCAGCCTTTTTTCTTCAACTACACCTCTTCCATCATGTATTCTCCTGCCTTTCAGCCTCTTCCTGAAATGCAGTCCCTTTTCCTGCCTCAATTCAGGGCATCAAGTTATTTGGCTGGAGGACTGAAAGCGATATTACAGATCTATAAAAAGCTGGAGCTCAGAGCCGAAGGCTATATCTTCCAACCCTATCAACAGATCCTTCAGAACCCTGTTGATTATACCGCTTATCATGGGCCCATCCTGAGCGACCGTTCCTATATCGCAGCAGCAACAGTTGTTTACCATACATTCCTCGGACCATTGAGTGCAGGTGTAAGCTTCTATGATAAGCTGCAGGATCCTTTTACCTTCAATCTCAACTTTGGATATATCATCTTTAACCGGAGCGCCTTACCGTAATGAACGGATTGTTGAAATATCAGAATAAATGCTAATTTTGCATGTGAAATCACAACCAACCGGCATCGTTCGGAACCTTTAGAGTATTATTTATATGACGTTTGTTAACTCATGGAAAACAAAGAGCACACCGATCAGAATCCTGATCTGGAACAAGATCCAGTTCAGGAGGAGAATTCTTCACCTGTTGAAATAAAGGAAACAACTACAGAGTCCACGGAAATCGTTCCGGAGACAACTGATTCTACCGAAGAAAAACCTTCCCCACCAGAAACAACCGAGAATGAGACTGACACTCCGGTTGTACCGGCAGAAATTCCGACCGCTGCCGAAGAAAAGACATCAGAAACCGTCCCGGAAGAGGTAGCGGTGGTAGAACCGCAAGCTATTGAAGAGGTTCTTCCCATTGAGGAGCCCACTTCTCCCGTACCTGAATCCGAAGAGAAAAAGGATGAAACTGAATCCATTGTAGAGGATGAAAAAGTCGAGACAGATGAGGAGGAAGATGAGGAAGAACTTCACCTGCAGTTGACAGACGAAAACATCAACGATTATAACCAGGTTCAGCTTCTTGATCTTCTAGAAGCTGCTGTTGCCGAACCTGATCTTAACGCAATAAAAACGCGGGTTGCCATGATCAAGATGGCTTTCCTGAAGAGAAGGGACGAATTGCATTTACCGGAGGATTCGGATGAAGAAAGCGGTTCTGCAACGCCTGCAAATCAGGAGCAAGAAGAGCTAAATGCACGCTTCGACACACTGTTCAACATCTACAAAGCGAACAAGGGCCGGTATATGGCCGAGCAGGAAAAGATCAAGAAGGAGAACCTTGAACGCAAGCGCCAGATTCTTGAAGACTTGCGAAACCTGGTCAGCTCTGAAGAGACACTGAAGAAAACATACGATGAGTTTAAGATCCTCCAGGACAAGTGGAAAGAGGTAGGGATGGTGCCGAGAGGTGAAATCAATGACCTGTGGCAGAATTACCATTTCCTCGTCGAGAAATTTTTCGAAAAAGTCAAGCTGAACAAAGAGCTCAAAGACCTGGATCTGAAGAAGAACCTGGAAGCTAAGATCGAGCTCTGTGAAAAAACAGAAGAGTTACTGCTGGAACCTTCCATCCTTAAATCGTTCAAGCAGTTGCAGAAGTACCACGACGATTGGAAAGAGATTGGTCCCACCCCTACAGATAAAAAAGATGAGGTTTGGGAGCGGTTTAAAAACGCAACCGATAAAATCAACGAACGTCGAAGGGAGTATTATACATCCCTTGAAGAGGAGCAGAATAAGAACCTGGAAACTAAGAATGCCTTGTGCCAGCAGGCTGAAGAGGTGCTTACAAAACGAAATGAGACTGTCAAAGAGTGGCAGGATCAAACCCAGAAGGTGAACGAACTTCTGAACCTCTGGAAGTCAGTTGGTCCGGTTCCCCAAAAGCACAATGCAGCAATCTGGACACAGTTTAAAGGTTGCCTCGATAGTTTCTTTGCCAGTAAAAAGGAGTTCTTCGACAGGGTGAAAGACCAGCAAATGCACAACTTCAATCTGAAAGTTGACCTCTGTGTACAAGCTGAAGCCATTAAGGCGAGCACCGACTGGAAAAAGACTACCAATGAATTAATTCACTTCCAGGAGGAGTGGAAAAAAATTGGTCCGGTTCCCCGAAAACATTCCGACAAAATATGGAAACGGTTCCGTTCTGCCTGTGATGATTTCTTCAAAGCCAAATCAGCCTACTTCGCCAACATCCATACACACGAGGATGAAAACCTGAAAGCGAAAGAAGAGCTCCTGAAGAAGCTGAAAGATCATGAATTTTCTGATGACAAGAATAAAAACCTTGATGACCTGAAAACCTTTCAGCGTGAATGGACGCAGATCGGGCATGTACCGTTTAAAGAGCGTGACCGTCTTCAGAACGAATTCCGCAAACTGGTAAATGAGCATCTTGATAAACTGAAGATCAGCGAAGTGGAGATGACTGCCATCAGTTACCAATCGAAAATGGAGTCGATGAAGAACGATCCTCAGGCCAAACGGATCATCATCAGGGAGAAGGAAAACCTTTCGCTCAAGATCAGCAAGCTCCGCGACGACATCAACCTCTGGGAAAACAATATCGGCTTCCTGGCCAATTCAAAAAATGCCAACATTCTGAAAGCTGAATTTGAGAAGAAAATTGACCAGGCGAAGAATGAACTGAAGATGATGGAGGCGAAGTTTAAGATATTACGCCAGCAGTAATCTAAGTTGGACAGGTTAGACAGGTTAGACAGGTTAGACAGGTTGGACAGGTTGGACAGGTTGGACAAATTCATAATTCGTAATTCGTAATTTAAGTGGCTGGTAACTCAATAGGAAAAAATCTTGTGCTGACGACCTTTGGTGAGTCGCACGGAACTGCAATCGGTGGGGTTCTTGATGGATTTCCTTCAGGAATCGAGCTTGATCTGGATTTGATCCAATCAGAGATCAACCGACGTAACCCAGCCAAATACCCTTTTGCTACAGCTCGGAAAGAGGATGATAAACTGGAGGTCCTGTCGGGGATTTACGAAGGCCTGTCGACTGGAGCTCCTATCGCTTTCATCGTTTACAATCACGACCACCGGCCCGAGGATTACGATAACCTGAAAGATCTTTACCGGCCCTCTCATGCCGACTTTACTTACGAAGCGAGATACGGGATTCGTGATCCTCGGGGCGGCGGAAGGGCTTCGGCAAGAACTACGCTCTCTGTCGTTGCAGGAGGTGCCTTTGCAAAACAACTTCTTGCCCTCAATAAAATCATCATTACCGGGTATGTATCCCAAATCGGGCCGCATTCCCTGCCCACAGGATTTGTCCTTGCCGACCGGTCGTTGGTGAAGCTTTCCCCGCTTGCCTGTCCGCACGAAAAGACCACACAAAAGATCCTGGATTACCTCCACACACTCAAAGAAGAGGGAGATACGGCAGGAGGCGTCATCTCTTGTGTTATCAAAGGAGTCCCTGCCGGAATCGGAGATCCCCTGTTTGGCAAACTCCAGGCCGATCTGGCAAAAGCGATGCTCAGTATCAATTCGGTGAAGGGTTTTGAGTACGGATTGGGTTTTGCTTCGGCACGCATGAAAGGCTCAGAATACAACGATGAGTTTATCCTGGAGGACAACCTGATCAAAACCAAAACCAATCACGACGGCGGCATCCAGGGAGGTATTTCCAACGGAATGGACATCACCTTCAACGTCGCCTTCAAGCCCATCTCTACCCTGAGCATGGAGCAACAGACCATCAACCGCGATGGCGACCAGATCATTTACAAAGCCGAAGGCCGTCACGACGTTTGTGTTGTTCCGCGGGCCGTTCCCATCGTTGAGGCCATGGCGGCACTGGTGCTGGCGGATAAGTTAGGTCAAGGCTGATTAGCGGAGCATCTCACCATTTCACCATTTATTAATAGAACGCTGATGACACGGATGCCTTTGGCAACGCGGATTTACACGAATTATTTATCTGTGTAAATCTGTGTTTTCAGTGTAATCTGTGTTCCATATTTTTGTAAAAGGATTACCTTTACTCTGAAAATCAGAAACCCATAAACCCATGAAGAAAACGAAAAACCTTTTCTGGAAAATAGCAGGAGCGATCATCGGCATCGTGATCCTGGTGATCATCGGCTTTGGCATCTACCTCAAAACCGCACTCCCCAATATCCCTTTAGAGGATATCACCGTTAACATCACCCCCGAACGCGTTGAACGGGGCGCCTACCTGGCCAATCATGTGATGGTGTGCATCGACTGCCACTCGGAACGCGACTATGGGAAATTTTCTGGACCAATCGTTGAAGGGACAGAAGGTGGAGGCGGGGAAGCCTTTACCGAAGAGCTTGGATTCCCGGGCAATTATTATGCCTCGAATATCACCCCCTTCAACTTGAAACCCTGGACCGACGGTGAGATCTACCGTGCCATCACAGCCGGTGTGACCAAAGAGAATGCAGCGATGTTTCCCATCATGCCATATCATTCCTACGGGGTCCTCGACCGTGAAGATATTTATTGTGTAATTGCCTATCTGAGAACACTACCGGAGGTGGAGAACACCACTCCCGAATCCGAATCAGGCTTCCCCATGAGTTTCATCATTAACCTGATCCCGAAGCAGGGTGTCCCGGTTACCAGACCCGACACTTCAGATTTATTGAGATACGGGGAGTATGTGACCACCGCTGGCGGATGCAAAGATTGTCATACTCAAATGGAAAAGGGCAAATTCGTTCCTGGGATGGAATTCGGGGGTGGGCAGGAATTCCCACTGGAAGATATTTACGTCACGTCTGCCAATATCACACCTGATAAAGCAACCGGAATCGGGAACTGGACAGAAGATGCCTTCATTGCCCGGTTCACAGCATATGACCTGGCAACTTACACGCCCCATGAGGTTCCTGAAGGTGGGTTCAACACCATCATGCCATGGACGATGTATGCCGGAATGGATACCACAGATCTGCAGGCCATTTATTCCTACCTGATGAGCGTGAAACCGATTGAGAACAGGGTGGTAATGTTCAGGGAGAAGTGAGGACAAGCGAACAAATATTATTTCGCTTCTAACGCGGTTCCTGCTGTGAAAGGCAATGCCAGCTCCCCAGTCCCCAGATAATCTCCACAGAATCGATGCCAACAACCTGGCGGTCGGGGAAGCACTCTTCCAGGATAGAAAGGGCCACATCATCTTCCCGGCACCTGAAAGTGGGGACGATGACTGCATGGTTGGAGATGTAAAAATTGGCGTAGGATGCTGGCAATCGCTGATCTTCATAGACGACCGGTTTAGGCATGGGAAGTTCAACAATATCCATCTGTTTTCCGTTTGGCAGCCTGAACTCCTTTAATTTCTTCAGATTTGTTTTCAGTGGTTTGTAGTTGGCATCGAGCTTGTTGGGCTCAATGACAGTTACCACGCCGTCTTCCTTGTAGAACCTGGTGATATCATCAATATGGCCGTTGGTGTCGTCGCCGTCAATTCCTTCATCCAGCCAGAGGATCTGATCAACTCCGTAATAATCCCGAAGTTTTTCCTCAATCTCGTGCTGAAACATTCCCGGATTACGGTTTTCGTGAAGCAGGCACGCCGTGGTGGTAAGCAGGGTCCCGTTCCCGTTGAAATCAACAGCTCCCCCCTCCATCACGATACGGGGATAGAAAACAGGCAGCTCGAGGTACTGACCAACAAGCATGGGAATCTTATCGTCGAGGTCGTGATCATATTTCCCACCCCAGGCATTGTATTTCCAGCTGACAATCACTTTAGGATCTTTGGCTTCAGGGTTGATCAGAAAAGCCGGTCCGTGATCGCGACACCAGGCATCGTTGGTAGGATTGAGGTAAAACGTTATACGATTGAGGTCCACCCCGATTTTATCCAGCTCCTTTGCTACCTGCTCTTTAAGCTTGTTATTCCGGATGTTGATACATACCTGTTCTCCCTTTGATATCTCCCGGATGAACTTGTTATAAAACGGATAGATTTTGGGCAGTGTGCCGGGCCACGAGTAAGATCCTTCATGCGGATAACTCAGCCAGGTAGCCCTGTGCGGCTCCCACTCAGCCGGAAACCGGTAACCCAATTCTTTGGGCGTATGTTGCTCTAGGTCAAACATGTTGGCAGTTGGCAGTTGGCAGTTGGCAACTGTCTATTTATTTTTCGTATTTCGTATTTCGTATTTCACTATTTCGCTATTTCGCTATTTCGCTATTTCGCTATTTCGCTACTTATCAATGTACCGCTTCAAAATGGGCTCATAGCTATCGATCCTCCGATCACGTAGAAACGGCCAGTGCACGCGAATTTCGTCAATGCGGGAGAGATCAAGCTCTTGTACATGAACCATCTCCTCATGATGCGGGGCCTGAAAAAGAAGATCTCCCATCGGGTCGGAGACAAATGAGCCCCCCCAGAAGTTCATGCTCCCCTCCTGCCCTGTCCTGTTCACGGAAACCACAAATACCCCGTTTGCTACTGAGTGTCCACGCTGAACCGTTTGCCAGGCCTGGTACTGCTGGCGGTTGGTTTCATCATCCTGCGACTGTGCCCATCCGATGGCAGTTGGATAGAACAGGATTTCCGCTCCCTTTAAACTGGTAATTCTGGCTGCTTCAGGGTACCACTGGTCCCAGCAGATCAGAACCCCCACCTTAGCGTATTTTGTGTCAAACACCTGGTAATCTTCGTCGCCGGGTGCGAAATAGAATTTTTCGTAGTATCCCGGATCATCGGGGATGTGGTGCTTCCGGTATTTGCCGAGGTAGCTGCCATCGGCATCTATCACTGCGGTTGTGTTGTGATAGACCCCCTGCGCCCGCTTCTCAAAGAGGGAGGCGATCAGCACCACGTCAAGTTCTTTTGCCAGATCCTGGAACAACCCGGTGGTTGGTCCCGGAACGGCTTCCGCGAGTGAAAAATAGTCGTAATTCTCTTCCCAGCAGAAATAGAGAGATGAGAATAACTCCTGCAAACAAATGATCTGAGCGCCTTTAGATGCCGCTTCCCGGATCTTCTCAACAGCCTTAGTCATGTTCACCTCCTTCTTCGCTGAACACGACATCTGTATCAGTCCGATTTTTACTTGATTTCCCATGCTATCATTCATTCATATAACAAAACTAATCAACCTATTCCGGGATCCAGCATCCGGTCATCCAGCATCCAGTCATCCAGTCATCTAGTCATCCAGTCATCTAGTCATCCAGAAAATACTTCATCACCAACCGCTTCCCCTCATGAATCACCTCCAGAATGTAGATTCCCTGCCTGAACTGACCGTAAGGTACCACCATCTTTCCGTTCTGAATTTCCTCTTCCGGAAGATCAACCAGCACCTGTCCCGTAATACTGTAAAGCCTCACCCGGGATGATTCCTTTTTCCAGAGATCAAAAAACACAAGCAACCGTTTGGTCTCCTGGTCATTGTATATGTTGATGCCGGATGCAGGATCATCAGGGTCAATTCCAACTGTATAATCCAGGAACAGATTGTCGACAAACAAAACGGTCCCGGCGGTAGGAATCTCCTTAGCAGAAGAGAGTGCAATGATATTCATCGTATCAGGCTGATCCGATATGTAGTAGTCGATCCATGCCGAGAAATAGGTCCAGTCGGGCACGGTATCCTTTGTCGAGAATGAACCGACCCCAGCTTCAACAGTGGTATTCCCGTTCACCGTATCAATATATGTTTTGAACAACCCAATGCCAATCGCGCAGCTGTCGCCTCCCTTGGGAAAAAACTTGTAATACCCTTTGAGGTGTGTGGGCATGTCATATACCGGAGCACCTCCTGTGATGTCAAATGAAAGAGTAGCAATGTCGATCGTGAGTGTTCCACAGGTCATAAAACCCGGGATGCCTCCGATAAGCAACACATCCTTCGATTCCAGTCGCGCAGAATAAGATCCGGTATAATGGTCGGTACTCTTGGTAACAAGTGTTGTTCCGAAGAATGGAATTGCACTGATCTCCTCATTCGGAGTATCCCAGCCTACCGGGTCTTCGTAGTCGGGAAAGGTATTCCACTGCTCAAAATCGTTGTTGGGGATGGGGGTTTGCCCCTGGCTAAAAGGACTCAGGGAAATAAACAGTACCAGTGATACAAAAAAAGGCGTTTTCATAGTTTTATATCGTAGAAAGTTCACAGTAAAGGTATAACAAAATCACCTATCTTTGATAAAAATCCCATTGATGCCAGGCTTCCCCGGATACTTACGAATTACTTCCCTGATGATCCTTCTTTTCCTTGTGTTGTCAGGAAGCCCGTCTCTTATGGCTCAGGACAGCTGCTTTGTTGAGCTGGATAAAAAAGATGCAAAACTCTTTGAAACTGGTACCACCGATTTCAAACGGGGAAACTACGTGCTGGCCGCCCAAACGATGCGTGACCTGCTGACAAGAAACCCTGATTTCGCCGATGCCTTGTTTATCCTGGGAACTTCCTACATCAAGCGGCAGGATTCCGACTTCAGACAGGCAGAAGAATATTTCATGAAAGTACTTGAAATTTGTCCTGACTATGACCTGTATATTCATTATTACCTCGGCGAAATCGCTTACAGCAAGGAGGACTTTTCTGCTACAGTGACACACCTTACCGCTTTTCTCAAGGATGTGGATAAGATCAAAAATGATGAGGACTACAACCGGGCTGTGAGTCTTCTCGACTATTCGGGATTTTACAAGGAGATGATCACAAACCCTGTCCCCTTCCGGCCGGAGGTGGTGGAAGGAATCTCGTCTCCCGAGAATGAGTACCTCGCCATTCTTAGTCCCGACAACCAGATTGCCATGTTTACACGGGAGAAGAAGATCCTCCCCGACCGCAACTCCCTCCTGCAGACTTCAGGGTACAAGGAGAAATTCATGTACAGTATCCGCGATTACGATGGAAGTTTCACGCATGGAGAGGAGATGCCTGAACCGTTCAACATCAACGACAATGAAGGGGGGGCCACACTCACTGCTGACAACAACGTACTGTACTATACTGTATGTCAATACGATAAAGTAAGCCATTACCTCAACTGTGACATCTATTTTTCGGAGTTCCGAAACGATGAATGGAAGGAGATTAAAAGTGCAGGTGGTAGGATCAACAAACCGGGATCCTGGGAATCCCAGCCGAGCATTTCTGCCGATGGAACCATTTTGTTCTTTGTCAGCGACCGGCCCGGCGGATATGGCGGTTACGACATTTACAAAGCAACACGCTCCCATGGAGGAGAGTGGGGAGCGCCAGTAAACATGGGACCCCTCATCAATAGTTCAGGGAACGAAAAATCCCCCTTTATTCACCCCGACGGGAAGACCCTTTACTTCTCCTCCGACGGATGGATGGGAATGGGTGGCTATGATGTTTTTTATGTCCGGTTGCAAGAGGATGGAAGCCTCAAGAAGCCTCTGAATATTGGCTATCCCATCAATTCGCCTGAAGATGAAGTTGGTTTCTTTGTGAGTACGGATGGGACACGAGGTTTTTTTGCTTCCAACAAACTGAAAGAGCAGGGAGGATGGGACCTCTACACATTTGATCTTTATGATAAGGCTCGTCCCGATAAGGTACTTTTTATCAAGGGGACCGTAAAAGACGAGAACAGCTTTGAGCCACTGAAGGCGCGTATCGAACTGCGCAATGTGGAGACCAAAAAGGTCAGTGAGGTCTCCCTCGACAGCAATACAGGCAAGTACGTTGCCGTTGCCCCCTTTGATAACGACTATATCATGACCATCAAAAAAGAGGGATATGTATATGAATCGAAATACATCTCCCGGGTCGACTCAGTGTTCAAAGCTCCGGTTACAGTAGATATGGAGATCCAGCCTATTGAACTGGAGAAGTCGTACCGGATCAATGACATCTATTTTGCGTTTAATTCGTTTGATCTCACCCCCGAGTCGAAAGTCGTACTTGACCAGCTAACTGAATTTCTTGAACTCAATGACAGACTCTCCATCCAGATTCAAGGCCATACCGATGCGATTGGCAATGATGCCGCCAACCTGATTCTTTCAGAAAACAGGGCCAAATCAGTTTACGATTACCTTATTGCCAATGACGTTCCGGCCGGCCGACTGACATACAAAGGCTTCGGCGAGACAGATCCTCTCGCTTCCAACGATACCGATGAAGGACGGGCGATGAACCGTCGTACCTGCTTTGTGATTACGAGCAAATAATTCCCGATTTTTCATTTTTTTTTGAGTACCACCCAACCATTTTGCGGTTGAAGGAGTCTAGTATAAGTTGCTGAGAAGTGAAATAGCAAAATTGAAATTTATGAAGATTTTAATTGTTGATGATCATGCATTGATACGAAAAGGGCTGAAGGCTCTTTTGATGAGTTGTAATCCCACGTGGGAGGTTTATGAAGCGATAAACGGCATCCAGGCAGTGATACAGGCACCCAAACTCAATCCGAATCTCGTTTTGATGGACTATTCCATGCCAAAACTCGACGGATTCAGAGCCTCCAACCAGTTATTGAGAGACCTGCCGGAAGTTAAAATTATTATGATATCCGGGTTCATCTCTTCTGAAAGCATCAAACTGATGTTCACCTCAGGGATCATGGGGATTGTTTCAAAAACTGCGGGAAATGAAGAGATCCTGGAAGCGATTCATCTTGTGATGAATGGCAAACAGCATCTGATGGCTGAGTCATGGTATAATATCCAGGATGAGTTGGCTTCTGAAAAAGATCCAAAAAAAACACCGAAGGAAGGGATCAGCGATCTTTTAACAAGACGCGAGCTGGAAGTAATGCGACTCATTATCGAAGGGAGCAATAATGAAATGATTACCCAACAACTGGCTATGAGTCCAAGAACACTTGCTGTTCATAAATCAAACATCTTTAGAAAGTGTAACCTTCACTCCACGAGTGAACTTGTGAGATTCGCCTACAAGAACAATTTAGCATGAAATTGTTACCTTTAGAGGCAAATTTCATGTTATGAGTACCTTTTCCCACCTGAAAACAGTGCCTCTTACCAGCTGTTATCTGGCTGCTCTTTTTCTCTTCATGATGATGCCGGTATTATGCTATGCACAAATCACCTTTGAACGGAATTACGGCAGTGACGAAGATGATATCAGCAAGTGCGTCAGGCAAACAAGTGATGACGGCTATATCATCTGTGGATATACGAGAAGTTTTAGCGCCGACGATTACGACGCCTACATCCTTCGGACCGATGCGTATGGCGATACTCTCTGGACAAGGGTTCTTGGGGGGCCAGGCTTTGATGCTGCTTATTCGCTGGTTATTACACCCGATAGCGGCTATCTGATTGTTGGCAATTACCTGGATCCCGGCAAGGCGCAGACAGATATCTGGCTCATCCGAATGGATGACAATGGAGATACTCTCTGGACACGGCACAACTATTCTGCCACAAATGCAGAAGCACATGCTGTAAGGCTGACCCTGAACGATGGATACATTGTTACAGGAGTCAGGGAAGATGCAGGGGGAACAGGCCATCTTGTTCTCATGGAGACGGATGCCGGCGGGAATGAACTATGGTCGCATGACTATCCCTACTGGTCGACCAGCGGCGGGAATGCTGTAATCGCTACCAACGATGACGGATACCTGGCTTGTGGTTACATCGACACCTACAACCCTACCTGGAACCGTAACCTGGGACTGGTGAAGACAAACAGTCAGGGTGACACGTTGTGGACCCGTCAGTTCGGCGGATCTGCATACGAAATAGGGTGGAGTGTTTGTGAAGGCACAACGGGAGGATACCTGGCCGCTGGGTATACCACAGGCTTCGGAGCGGCAGGCGGGGATGGTTATTTCGTAAAAACAACAGATCAGGGTATGATGGAGTGGCAGTATCATGTTGGAAAAACAGGCCTGGATATCATCTATGATATTTCTACCACCAGCGACTTCAACTATATTGCTACCGGGATCTCAGGAGAGCAGGGTTCCGAGTTCCAGGAAGCATGGCTCCTCAAATTAAACGAAACGGGGGATACTCTTTGGTCACAATCCTACGGGGGTTATCGAAAAAGTTACGGATATTCGGTAGAGCAAACCTCTGATTTAGGATATATCTTTTGCGGCAGCACCAACGCTTCAGGAACCAATGTTTATGACGTGATGCTGGTGAAAACAAATCCTGACGGCCTGATAACAGCCAGAGATGAACCTCAGGCGAGGAGTGATAAGCTACAGATCTATCCCAATCCTGCTCATGGTCCGATCACTGTAATCGTTCCTCCTGGAAGCGAAAGAATGATCATCACTTCCCTGTCGGGAAAGATTATTCTTGATATGGATATATCACTCAAACAGAAAGTTTCCGCAGACCTTCAAATCGTTCCATCTGGCATGTATCTGATTGAGGTCATTCATCCAACATCTACCCTTCTGGAAAAGCTTATCATCCAGTGATTTACGGACAGATTATTAATTTTACTTAGATTTTCTCCGGTTTTCTAGTATCAGAGACTTAGATGATTTTGAAGAAAATTAGATAATTTACTCTATTTTCTGAAGAAGAATTGTCACCTATTTTTATCTCATCAAACGACCAAACCAAGGAAGATGATGAGCACCTACCTGTTTTTCGTAATTACACTGGCAATGAGCGCATCCGCCCCAGCGATTGACAACCAATACACAGTCAATGAAGAGAGTCTCTTCCTGGGCAGAGGGATGGGTGGCGTTGTGATTGCCTTGAATCCGGATTATTCCCAATCAGATCTGCGGCAATACATTAGCCATCTCGATCGCAGCCAGAGCAGCGTCGAAGCCCTTATTCCCACTCTTGGTACCGGCTCTTTCGATGGCCTGCTCGATGTTGTCGGTAGTGAGCACCCCGTAGATCACCGGAATACCGGTATCGAGGCCCACTGAAGCAACACCTTTTGACACTTCGGCTGCCACGAAGTCAAAATGCGGGGTAGCACCACGGATAACAGCTCCAAGACAGATGACAGCATTGTATTTCCCGGAAGTCGCCATTTTTTTCGCTAAGAACGGAATTTCAAAAGAGCCGGGAGCCCATACCATATCGATATGTGAATCTTCGGCACCATGGCGGCGAAGACCATCCAGGCAACCCGACAATAATTTGCTGCTGATGAACTCGTTAAACCGGGCGATTACGATGCCGAATTTCAGCTCTTTTGCATCCAGTTTTCCTTCTATTGTTTTCATTTTATTTGTTGTTAGTTGTCAGTTGTTGGTTGTTTGTTGGTTTGTCGAGGGGCGGTTGTCGGTTGTCGGTTGTCGGTTTGTCGGTTTGTCGAGGGGCGGGTTTGGAACCCGCCCTTACCAACTGTTCTCATTCCTCATTCCTCATTCCTCATTCCTCCTTCTATATCTCAATCTCATCGGTAAAACTCAGCATATGTCCCATCTTATCGCGCTTGGTCATCAGGTAGAGCCTGTTATTTTCATTATGCATTACTTCGATCGGAACCCGTTCAATGATTTCGAGACCAAACCCGTCAATTCCGCTGATCTTTTTCGGGTTGTTGGTAAGGAGCCGGATCTGCCGGAGGCCAAGGTCGGCGAGGATCTCCGCCCCGATGCCATAGTCCCTCATATCGGCCGAAAACCCCAGAGCCTGGTTTGCTTCCACCGTATCCATTCCTTTATCCTGGAGGTGGTAAGCTTTCAATTTGTTCACCAATCCAATCCCCCTTCCCTCCTGCCGCATGTATAGCAAAACGCCTCTTCCTTCGAGAGCGATCTTCCGCAATGCGATATCCAGCTGTTCTCCGCAATCGCATCGTTGGGAGCCAAACACATCGCCGGTAAGGCATTCGGAGTGAACCCTTACAAGTACTGGTTCCCCGTCGACGATGTCGCCCTTGACCAACGCCAGGTGATCCTCTCCGGTGAGTTTGCTCTGGTAGCTATGTGCCTTGAAATAACCATAGCGGGTGGGCAGATCTACAATGGTATTGCAATAGATCAGCTTCTCGTTTTTTCGCCGGTAGTCGATCAGGTCGGCGATGGTAATCATTTTCAGCCCATGTTTTTTGCAGTACTCAATCAGTTCGGGTACTCGTGCCATGGATCCATCTTCGTTCATGATCTCACAAATCACACCGGCCGGATAGAGTCCGGCCATGGTGGCGAGGTCGATAGAGGCTTCGGTATGCCCTGCCCGCACGAGGACGCCGCCTTCGCGGTATTCGATGGGGAAAATATGACCGGGACGCGTGAAATCCTTGGCGTTTGATTTCGGGTTCAGCACTTTCTGTATGGTGAGCGATCTCTCTTTTGCCGAGATGCCGGTAGTGCACTCAGTGGCATCAATACTGATCGTAAAAGCAGTACGGTTCGGATCGGTATTTTTGGCTACCATCCGGTCGATATGAAGTTCCTCAAGGCGATCTTTCTTTACCGGCATACAGATGAGCCCACCGCCAAATTTTGCCATGAAATTGATCACTTCTGGTGTCGCCTTCTCAGCCGCAATTACCAGGTCTCCTTCATTTTCCCGGTCTTCGTCATCCACAATAACAACCATCTTCCCCTGTTTGAGATCTTCGATTGCTTCTGGTATTGTATTGAATGTATGCATAGTAGTTGTAGGTTGTCAGTGTTTTTAGTTTCGGGTTTCGGGTTTCGGGTTTCGGGTTGTAGGTTGGATTTTTGTCGAGGGGCGGGTTTGGAACCCGCCCGTACCAGTCCGCTCCCTCTCATTCCTCATTCTTAATTCGTAATTCGCAATTTATTACAGGTATCCGTTCCGCGCCAGGTTCTCCAATGTCACTCCGCCTCCTTTTCCTTCTCCCTTTGCCAGTTTTTCAATGTATTTTCCAATGATGTCGCATTCAATATTCACCGTCTCGCCGGCTCGCTTCATGAGTATGGTTGTCTCTTCCTGAGTAAGGGGTATGACTCCTACCGTGAAGTAGCGGGAGTTTACATCGATAACCGTCAGGCTGATCCCATCCACCGCAACAGATCCTTTCTCAACAATGTACTTCAGAACAGTTGCAGAGGCTTCAATCCTGAACAATTCAGAATTATCCTCACGTCTTCTCTCAATCATTCGTCCGGTGCCATCAATATGACCTGATACAAGATGCCCTCCCAGCCGGTCACTCAATCGCAACGCCCGCTCCAGGTTCACCCTGCTACCCGTTTTAAACCCATGGAAAGCAGTTCGCTCCATGGTCTCAGGCATCACGTCAACCGTAAAACCTGTTTCATTCAGGGAGGTCACAGTAAGGCAAACACCATCAACCGCAATGCTGTCGCCGATGCGCGATCCTTCGAGAACACGATGCGCCTTTACTTCCAACGCAACGGCTTTCCCACCTCTTCGGATGGCAGTTACACTGCCTACCTCTTCTATGATTCCTGTGAACATGACAGATATCCTTCAATGATGATGTCTTCTTTTAACAGCTTCAGGCTGGAAACATGAAATGGGATGGCATCAGAGATTCTGCGGATCCCCTCCCCTTCCAGGATGGTTGGAGCCTTCTTGCCGCCAATAAACTTGGGGGCTATGAAGAGCATCACCTTGTCCACAATTTTATCTCTTACGGCAGAGAATGCCAGGGTTCCCCCGCCTTCAAGAAAAACACTGTCAATATCCATCATCCCCAGAGCCAGCATCAGGTATTCGAGGTCAACCTGCTCCTCTTTTTCCGGACAAACAACCACCTGAGCTCCCGTTCTGCTGATCTCGGCAAGTTTTGCAGGATCTGCCAATTTGGTAACAGCAAGCACCGTCAATTGCGGGTTGTGGACAAGCACACTGGCATCCAGCGATATCCTGGCAACGGAATCAACGACAATTTTGAGCGGATTTTTACTGATCTTACGGGTTCTCCTGGCATCCAGCTTCGGGTTGTCTTTCAGCACCGTTCCGATACCAACCATGATCGCTGAATATTCGTGGCGAAGCCGATGTGCCAGCTTCCTGGATGCCTCTCCGGAGATCCATCTCGAATCGCCCGTGGCAGAAGCAATCTTTCCATCCAGGGTCATAGCACTTTTATAGAGACAAAACGGCTTCCGGGTAGTGATGAATTTGACGAATGTTTCGTTCAGCAGTAAAGCTTCCTCTTCCATGAGCCCGGTCTCAACAATTATATTGTTGCTCTCCAGGTATTCAATTCCTTTTCCGTTGACTTTCGGGTTGGGATCCTTCATGGCGATCACCACTTTGCGGATGCCTTTCTCAACGATGAGTTCGGCACAGGGCGGGGTTTTCCCCTCGTGAATGCAAGGCTCCAGATTGACGTACATGGTAGCTCCCAGCGGTGATTTGCTGCAGGCCCTGATGGCATTGACTTCAGCGTGCGGGCCACCGAAATGTTCATGATATCCTTGTCCGATGATGGCATTGTCTTTTACAATGACTGCTCCAACCATGGGGTTGGGGTTGACCCACCCGGCTCCTTTCCTGGCCAGCTTGAGCGCCAGCTTCATGTATTTGATCTCGTCTTTCATAAAAAAAACAGCCCTGGAGAATCGTAGAGCCGCGATTAATCGCGACTGAACAGCTGCCACGCATGGCAGCTCCTTTCCAGGGCATAATAAATATCGTTAAGTATCGCTTTAAATTAAAGCAACCTCTTTGTCATTCTTCTTCCATCCAGACTTTACTGTCGGCGCCGTAATTTCAACGGCTCGGCTCTGTTTTGACAGACGAAGCATGCCTCGTCTTTACAAAACAGGGTTCGCGGACTATACCGCCGGTCGGGAATTTCACCCTGCCCTGAAGAATTAAATATATGCTAAGAACATAGTTCAGGAGTTTTCCTGATCAAAAAGTTGTACAAAGATAGATATTTTTGAATTACTCTTTGACAAATTTCCTTGTATAAATCTTTTCACCATCCCTTACATGAAGCAGGTATGTTCCGGGGACCAGGTTATCAAGATCCAGTTGGTGTGATGAACTGCCTGGTTGAAGCCGGATGTTCTTCAAGAGATAACGATTGCCTGTCAAACTGACAACAGAGAGTTCTATCCCTGATTGTTCAATTGCTTCGAATCCAACCGTCAAGGTACGAACTGCCGGATTGGGGTAGAGTGATAATGTCAATTGACCGGCCTGAATATCATCAGTTCCCAGGCAATATACAGTCACAGTAACTGAGTCGGATTCATGGATGTCACCCGAGGTAACTTCGACAGAATAGGTTGTATGTTCAATTGGGTAAACCCATGGATCTTTCAGGGAGGATGTAAATCCCGGGGGATCAGATGTCCACACATATGTAAATGATCCTGTTCCCCCTGAAGCCTCTACATCCAGGTGTGAGGAATCTCCGGTACATATCTCCAGCGGGAAGGCCGATGCCTCCACAACAAGGGGAATTACCGTCCCCTCCTGAACCTCCAGGGTAGATGTTTTGGTGACCGGTTTGTTGACAGTAAAAGCGCCGTAAAAAGTTACCTCACCGGTTCCCGCACCAGGTGCCATCCACTGGAATGTCCATATCGCCGGGTTGGATGTTTTTTTTGAATTCTGATTCACATATTTTGTTCCGCCATTGAGATGAGTCCCTGATCCCGCAATCAATGTCCCCAATTGTGTTCCTGAAGGATCCTGGGGTGATACCTGGAATCCTTTGTCGCCTGATCCGGTAACCGTAACTGTGATATTGTACAGATTTCCCGGGGCATATCCCGTCGGGGGGATATCTGATGTGATCCATCCCTCTATAAAGGTGGAGGTTCCTCCATGGCAGTGCTGGCAGTCAGTTCCGTCGCCCGGAGACCCGGTGTAACCGGCAGGACTTCCACCCGGGTAATCTGAGTTTTCATCACCGCCAAAGGATGACAGGATAGCAATTCCAGCTATCAGCACCGGGATGAGGAAGAGGAGTAAATGTTTTTTCATACATGCATAGAGTTAGATGTTGAGAAGGATTTATTCAACCACCAGCTTCTGAACAATCGTCCCAAGCTGACTTTGAATTCTTACTAGGTAAATCCCGCTTGGGAATCCGCTAAGGTCAATCTGACTGGTTGTTGCGTTTTGTCCGGCAGGAATGGTTTCACGATGCACAAACTTGCCCTGCATGGTGGTGATAAAGACGGCTGTCTCAGATCCACCTAGTCCGTTCAGGTTCATCGTAACAAGACCTTTGGTTGGATTTGGCCTCAGGAAGAGGCTGAAGGCTTCTGCTCCGGCTTCAGGGACACCAACAGCGGGAACAAAATGAATCGCCATTTCATCTGCTATCGTGTCAATACATGCAGGTTTGGGAAATGCTGTCAATGTCAGGGTGACACCCGTGGTGATATCCATGGGCCCGGGGTAGTAGTAGGTTGTCGCAATGTTGTCTTTCCAGAAATAGCCGTCTCCGGAAGTAGTCCACAACAGCTTCTTGACGTATGCAGCCTGACCATAAATATTAACGATCTGAACTGTGTTGAGAACTGTGATATCGTTTCCGGCCGACAACTGACGCAGAACAACATGGACAGAATCTGTTTTAGAAATTGTTCCGTCACTCACGGTACAATAATAGTTCGTGCCTGTTGCAGGTGTAAGCCACGCATTCTGTTCATTAGAGCTAAAACCCACCGGGATCGAGCCCCAGGAGTATGTGTATATTCCGCTACCCCCAAAAGCATTCGCTTCAAGGTAAATGCTGTCACCGGGGGAACAGATTCCATCGGGTGTGGCTGTTACCTCCAGAGACATTACATCAGCGAAAGAGAAGGATCCAACGCGTGTCTTCCAGTTTGAATTAGAGGTTGAAGAGTAGTATTCCTGCGTATACCAGAACTTCCCTATTTCTGTTGGATCGGCAACCATTGCGCTGTAATCACCCCACCTGCCGGATGAATTTGTTTGTGACCCGCCGCCGTTATAAATGCCTTTCTCGGCGATTGTCATAAAACCCAGCGGATCGCCGTTCAGCCGGCCGGTATAGCGGATAGAGGGATACATCGATGAACTGGAGATAGAATATCCAAGGGCAATATTTCCCGCTGAATCCATGGCAATACTTCCCATCCAGCGGTGGTTGTTATCCGGAGAGTACGTGCCTTCCTGGTAAAGGCTCCATTCAGATCCGTCATGCCTTAACTCCATCCATCGGATTCCGGCTACATTTCCCCAGGCAGTGTTAACCGTTGTGTTCAGAAGCATTGACCAGTGATTTGAAAATCTCCTGAAAGGCATCCTGAACATAATATGCTTGTCTGACATTGCATCGAGTTTTGCATTCGTCCCTTTCTGGTTTATCGGATTGATATAGCCGGGAAAAAATGTCACAGGTGTAATTGGTATGTTATACGGATTTTCGAATGTCGAATTGGCCGGTGTAACCCAATCTGAATGAAACTCATAAAGGTATATTTGTGTAGATAACAAACAGCAGACAGGACAAGGCGTCCCGACGGGAGGAAAATCGCTGTCGCAATCTGCTGAAAGAGGAGCATCAAAAGATGCCGGGAGGTCAAACATGATCATCGTAGCAGAGGGATTGCCAGCGAGCATCTCATTTCTGTTCAGTGAAACAGCTGCCGGGCCAAGAAAATTACCCGATCCCGAGGCGAAACGGCGAATCGTCATGTAATAACCATCAGCCCATACAGAGAGTTTTGGATAATCAGGCATATCCGGAAACTGGAACTGATACCGGAACCATGAACCTGTAGGATCAGGAGTTTGAGATATCGCGACGTTTTGATAAAAGGGGCCATAGGGATAATTAGGGAGTGAAAACTGGCTGAAAAGCCATCTGTCGGCATTTTCATCATAGAGTACCACTGCATCCCCATCATTTGAATTATTTGGCAAACCCGAAAAAATCGAGCTGTTGTTGAGGGGGCCGATCAGCTTCACTCCATTTTTATTGTAGATAGCATATTTCACATTGGTAACCTGGAAATAATGAGCCGGACCCACGTCCCCATCAACGTCCGGAGGATAATATCCCTGTGCACTGACACCTTCAAAATTCTGAATCGTGGTATCAGTTATGGACTTTCCGAAAAAGGTTTGCCTTAGTGGATCCGGTAAAAACGAATCAGGGACGTTCCGGTCGTTTGAAATCCGGTTAGCAGGATTTATCTCAATGAAATCCTTCCAGGACCTATCGGGCACTGTGAGGGTATCCTGAACTATATCAGACAATCGGGGAGAGATATCGAAGTAGACAGATCTCATAACAATGGGGTGAGAAATCCTCTCCTGCAGGTGGAAATCTTCACGTTGGGAAGAATCCGCGGTATTGATCAGGGTAGGAATGGCGTGTGATTCCAGGGGGAGCATCAGGCAGGTCACTATTGGTACAATAGTGTACAGGAA
>JACZJJ010000055.1 GCA_014860625.1 Bacteroidales bacterium
TCTCCAATGGTCTGGCTTTGTTCGCTCAACCTCACTACCATTCCGGCAATAGCGGTCATCTGCTGCCTGATTTTGTTCATCCCTTCAATCGTGTTGGCGATGGTTCTGGTTCCCTCCGCTGAGATTTCGGCCGTTTTAACCGCATTTTCCGATACGGCTTTTGCTTTCTGGTTGGAGAGCTCCGCTGTTTGCTTCACCTCCTCCACGGTGGTGGTGGTTTCTCCGACTGAAGTGGCCGTTTCGGCCGACGAAGAGGCCAGTTGAGTTACCGATGCCATGATCTCGCTGGAGGAGGAGGCCAGTACGTTGATGCCCTGGTTGATCTCGTTCAACTGGTTACGGAGTTTATCCACCATCGTTTTAAAGGAATGACCCATGGCATCCTTTTCAGAAAGAGGTTGAACATCGATCATCAGGTTTCCTTCTGAAATCTCTTTTGCCTGATTGGTTTTCTCTTCCAGGGTAGACTGCATGCGCCTGAATGAATCGGCCAGCTTCCCGATCTCATCCTTTCTGAAAATAGTTATTTTGTTTTCGACATTTCCGGTAGCAATCTGATCGGCAATGAGAGCTATCCGTCTTAGGGGAAACGCAATGTTTCTTGTAAGGAAAATTGTGAGAAGCACAATGATTATAAATGCAACGATTAAAACAATATAAATAGGTATTCTTGCTGCTTTTTGCGAACTGGCCGTTTCAAGTGTCCGTTTATCGAATAACCTGTTCTCTTCCTTCGTCATATCATCGAGTACCGTCCGGATATCATCCATCACCTTTTTCCCTCTGTCGGTCAGTACGACTGCCAGGGCGGCTTCGAAACCCGTCGATTTTCTCAGATCAATCGTCTGGGCAAGTTCATCGAGTTTCTGTGGGATCAGTGACTCAAGTTTGATGCAATTTTGCTGCTGCGCAGGATTGTCACTGGTAAGTTGTTTGAGTTGTTTTAAATGATCAAAACAAGCGGTTACACCTGCATGATATGGATCAAGGTAATGATCCCGACCTGTTATGAGAAATCCGCGTTGCCCGGTTTCAGCGTCCTGCAGATCGCTTAATTCGCTGTTGATTGTGTGCAAAACATCCTGTGTATGAACAACCCATGAATTATCCTGTTCTATTTTAGCCAGGTTATAGAATGTAATCAGAGCAATTGCAACCAGGAGGATGAGTACTACTGAAAATGCGATTGCGATTTTGGTTCCGATCAAAAATTTTTTCATGACGTTTGTCTGTTTTTCAGGTTGAGCCGCAATAAATTGCGGCTGTACTAATTTCTTATTTCTTTGCTTCACTGCGTTCACAATGACATTATTTTCCAATTTCCTACAGCCTACAGCCTAACAGCCTACAGCCTGTACTGTTTCATCAGTTCCTCCAGTTTCTGTCCCACTTTTTGCAGTTCGTTCACCGAGTCAACAGATTGCTGCGTGCTGGCAGCTGCCTGCACGCTTGTTTCCCTGATATTTTCCATGGCGGCTACCACCTGATCCATCCCTTCGAGTTGCTGCTGGCTGGAAGCAGCGATCTGAATAGAGGTTTTCGCTGCCTCCGACACACTTTCAGAAAGGGTCTTGATCGTATCGCCTGACAGTGTTGTCAGATTCAATCCCTCATCCACCGCTTTTCCTCCCTCTTCGGTGGCCATTACCGCCGAACTGATCGATTTCTACACATCCCTGAGAATATTGCGGACCTGGTAGGTGGCCTCCTTGGAACGGTCGGCCAGCATTTTGATCTCCTGGGCCACCACAGTAAAGCCTTTTCCGTGCTCTCCTGCTTTGGCGGCTTCGATAGCGGCGTTGACGGCCAGCAGGTTTGATTGCTCGGCCAGTTCGTTTACAGTTGCCGTGATTTCTCCAATGGTCTGGCTTTGTTCGCTCAACCTCACTACCATTCCGGCAATAGCGGTCATCTGCTGCCTGATTTTGTTCATCCCTTCAATCGTGTTGGCGATGGTT
>JACZJJ010000056.1 GCA_014860625.1 Bacteroidales bacterium
AGATCCCTTACACCACCCCCCAGCGCGACAACTGCATCCCGGAAAAATACAAGTCAGCAGTTGGCAGTTTGCAGTTTGCAGTATATCAATGGGATGAAATGATGTGTTACCAAAATTCTGAAGAAATCCAAGGTTTGTGTCCGCCGGGGTGGCATGTTCCATCAGAAACAGACTGGAACCAGTTGTTTGCGGTTTACCAGGGAAACGCCTTTGCCGGAAGACCACTACTCTATTCCGGGTATTCGGGATTTAACGCACAATTGTCGGGAATCAATGCCTTCAACCGAAGCTGGCATTTTGATGGCTTTGCAACCATATTCTGGAGTTCAACCTCGCATGGCCCCTGGAAAGCCTGGGCGCATGGAATGAACGAATACAACTATTCGGTGTCATACTATCCGAGCTATCGGGGGAATGGGTTTGGGGTTAGGTGTTTATTGGATTGACTTAAGACATATTGAAAACAAAGATTATCATCGGTTTGCTATTACTCCCTTTATCTCTTTTTGCTGAAGGGACGAAACAGCTTAAGCCGGATTCGACCTATCCAGGTGACCTCTGGATCACGAACGGCGGCGGCGACCGGAGATGCTTTGCCACAGATCAGTGTGATCCCGATCAGAAATTATTTATCCATATTGCCAGTCCCGGCGAGAAGATCTTTATGGGTTTCAATGCCTTCGGAGATCCAGTTACCTTCAAACTAACGCTGAACGGAACGACAGTGTTTTATAAGACCGTATATTATGGGACGTATTCAAAAGGGTGTATCCTATACCATTCACAGGCTGCGGCTGGCCCGCTTATCCTGGACCCTTCCGGGTATGATCCTGTAACGTTCGTCCCCACTGTACCAGGCGACTACAGCATCGAGTTCATCATCCAATCTCCTCCCCAATCGCAGCAAATCGCGATGCAAATCTTTGATATTACAGTCATCGATACTACACAATCAACTCTCGTTGCAATCGACGGGCGCCTTTGGTCCAAAAACTGGGGATTCAACACCTACAATAATACAAATCCAGGACAAGCCTTCCTTGCTACACAATACATCCTCACTTCTGATTCCATCATTACAGCCCTGAATTACAACCATATGCGGGGTTGGAATTTTGATGTGACTAGCACGCGTAACGGTTGTTTCCCCTGGCCCTCCCGGTGGGACAGCAGTTGCATGTCGAGGCATGGCAATCACCATTATGCCGAATATAAAATCTTTGTCAGCAACCCCGATACACTTGAATACCCGACAGGAACGCTTGGGAATATTCTAGGCGATACCGTTGGCATAACCCGTAACTGCGATGGCACATTCCAATTTTCCTTTGCGGTGAATAAAAGGGGAGATGTAAACCTGACCATTGAATCCAACCTGTCTCCAGGCATCCAACCTGAAGATTTGACCATTAAACACTCGGTACTTCCTGGAATAAATACACTCCACTGGGATGGACTCAATGCACTTGGTGAACCTGTGCCATGCGGTGACAGTGTTGCAATCACAATGAATTATATCAACGGGCTTACGAACATTGCCTTATATGATGTAGAGACCCATCCTCAGGGATTCATCATAGATCTTGTACGGCCGTCCGGACTTCCAATCGCTACTTACTGGAATGATACATTGTTGGCTAATGATGGGGGGAGTACACAGTTAGACGGATGCTATGCTATACTACCGGATTCAGGATGCCACAAATGGACAGGAGGCGTGGGATTTGGATTAGGGTCCCAAAATACAGTAAATACTTGGTGGTATGCTGCAAGCAGCCTGCTTGATCTCGGAAGGTTCAGGGTGGAGTGCGTTCCACTTGTACCTGAAGGAATTACCGGTCCAGCAACACCCTGCACGCGCCCGATACCTGTTTATACGGTTGATCCCAATCCACTACCTGGCTGTGAATCCGCCGGGTATGAGTGGGTGTTGACGGATCTTTCCGGCAGTGTTTTATTTGACTCTGTAGATGCCGGCCCTTCCATTGGCATAGATTTTCTAGCTTATCCAGCTGGTCCGAAACGATTGAAAATCAGGGGATGGAACAACCTTTGTGGCGAAGGGTCATTCGGTCCCGGAAGTAACGGTGAAGGGATCCGAATTGATCCCGTTTTATCACCCATGATAATCAATAACGAGAGATTGTTTTCAATCTGTTCGGGCGATACCACTAACATCCTGTTGCAATCTGATATAGCAGGAACAACCTTCTCTTATAGTGTTCAGGCCTCTTCATCCAATCTGACCGGACAAACCCCAGGCACCCAGAATCCGGTTCGTCAGCAGATCTTTAACATAGGAACTACAATTGATTCGGTTGTCTACAGCGTTGTTCCGTTTGTTGCTCCCTGTTATGGGGATACGGTCCGCTTCGTCGTCTCCGTAAGCCCACTCGACACCCTGGTTTGTTTGATCCAGGCTTCATCCAACCCGGTTTGCGAAGGATCGACCGTAACGTTGCGGGTTGACCCTCCGGTGGGTGGCCCCGCCGCTCACTTTGCATGGAGAGTGAATGGTGCTACGGCCGGTTCGGATTCAGTGGAGTACACCTACACACCAATGGAAGGTGACACCGTTCAATGCTTCATAACCTCCGAAGAATTCTGTACACCTAACCATCAGGCTGTAAGCAATTCCCTTTTATTGCATCTCCAACCGAAAGTACCGGCCGGAATAGAGATAACACCCTCAGCCATCCCGGTTTGTGAAGGAGATTCTGTGATTATATCAGCCAATGCAATGAACGGAGGTCTGTTACCTACTTATCGCTGGTGGCTAAACGGAATCATCGCCGGGAGCTATGACTCCACATTCAGCTGTTTGCCTGATCATAACGATCAGGTTATTTGTCAGATGATTTCAAATCATGGCTGTTTAATAGACAGTATTGCAACAGATACCCTCTATGTTATGGTAGCGGGACCTGTAAGGCACATAGATACAGTGCTTTGTTCCGGGAGTCTCTATTTTGCAGGAGGAAACTGGCAATCATCCGCCGGACTTTATTACGATACCCTGCCTGAACCAGTGGCTTGCATTTCGGTGATTGAAACCAATATACAATACCAACCCGAGATCATGGTCAACCTGGGTGAAGATAAGCCATTGTGCAACGAACCACTGATCCTGAATGCATTCTTTCCAGGTGCAGCTTACCTCTGGCAGGATGGGTCGTCTGATTCAATATACCTGGTTACGGAACCTGGTGTCTATTATGTTCATGTCTATGTTGACGAATGCTCCCGAACTGATTCTATTGTACTTGATGAATGTCCAATCAAGTTTTGGATACCCACAGCTTTTACCCCAAATGGGGATGGGTTGAACGACACGTTTCATCCGGTAGGTACTGAGATAACAGGATATTCAATGAAAATCTTCAATCGGTGGGGCGAAATGATTTTTGAGACCAGGACCATAGAACCCGGTTGGGATGGGACATGTCATGGAGAACCCTGTAAGGCAGACACATATGTTTACCTTATTCACTATAAAACTGCAAGCGGAGAATATTCCCAGGTGAAAGGAAATATTAGCCTGATCCGGTAACTTTCCTCCTCTTCCAACGAGCCAACTAAAGCCTGCGTGCACGGTTGAAAAGAAATTCATCCATCGTCTCCCCTGCCTGAAGGTTCCGAATAATTCATGCCCAAGACTCATATGTAACGCAACCAATTCTTAATTCGGCTATCTTTACTGTACGAAACATTTCTGCATGAAACTCTTACTACTTAACATAATTATGATCCTGCTCTTCGCGAATTCGCTGTTCGCTCAAAACCCTAATCCCTCTACCAAATCATCCACCAAAGGCTTCATCGAAAACAAAGGCCAGATCATTGATCAGGACAACAATCCCAATCCTGAGGTACTGTATCTGCTGAATACCCCGGGAATGAATGTGCAGTTGAGGAGGGGTGGGTTCAGCTATGATCTCTATGAGGGCGTAGGGCACAGGGCGCAGAGCTCAGAGCTCAGAGCTCAGGGCACAGGGTCGAAGGACGAAGGACGAGAGATGAGGGACGAAGAATCGGATAATGGAGATCCGGCATCCGGGATCCGGGATCCGGGATCTGGTATCCGGCATCCGGCATCTGTTATCCGGTTTCACCGCATCGACTTCAACCTGATCAGTTCAAATCCTAACTGCGAAATCCTCACCTCAGAATCCTCTTCAGGCTATCTAAACTACTATACAACTGGGACTCCTGTTGAGGGAGCTACCTTTGTGAGGTCCTTCCTAAAGATAACCTATAGAAACATTTATCCAAATGTTGATTTAGAATTCCTAGTCGATGAAGAGATGGGATTTAAATACAATTTTGTGATCTACCCTGGAGGGAATCTTGATGACATACTCTTTTTGATCACTGACCCTGAAATCGCGGTTTCGCAGCCAGGCTCACTCCTTCTGAAAACTTCGTTGGGCACCCTCAGTGAAACGATTCCCCGGAGCCATTTTTGCTCTGAAGGTGTCGAAACTCCGGTGAACGTGAGGTTCATCGAAGTTGATCACGGGGTGTATGGTCTGGCAACCGGGGAGCCCGTTCCGGGTGATGCAACCCTCATTATCGACCCGGTGCCCGACCGACTCTGGGGAACCTATTACGGCGGGCCCGATTATGATGTTGCTTTTGCCAGCGTTGCAGATGTTTCCGGGAATTGTTATATTGCAGGAAGGACAGCATCCATAAGCAACATAGCCACTGTAGGAGCGCACCAAGTCAATATCGGCGGGTCAACTGATGGATTCCTCGCAAAATTCACACCGGGTGGCTCGATGATTTGGGCAACCTATTACGGCGGAGGCAGCAATGATGAGTTTCATGGGATGGCAATTAGCCCGGACATGAAACTAGTGGTCTCAGGCACGACCGCTTCCGGACAGAATATCGCCACACCGGGCTCCTTCCAGCCAACATTGGGGAGTGTTGGTGTGAGCGATGCATTCCTGACCAAATTTGACACCTCAGGTGTCAGGCTGTGGGGGACCTATTATGGCGGCACTGCCCAGGATGGTGGAAATGGCTGCGCTGTTGACGGGATTGGGAACATCTATCTCTCTGGATCTACACTGTCACCGGACAATATAGCCACCTCTGGAAGCCATCAGCCTGCACCCAGTTTACTGACCGACCTTTTCCTCGTAAAATTCACACCGGGCGGAAACAGGATATGGGGTACCTATTATGGCGGTGAATGTATAGATGATCCCGGTATTTTCTCAAACTGTGCTGTTGACGGAAACAGCCATGTCTATATCTGCGGCTCCACTTGCTCCTTAACAAACATTTCAACAGCCGGTTCATTTCAGCCAGGTACAAACGGAGGCGATGATGGATTCCTGGTGCAATTCGACACCAGTGGCATCAGACAATGGGGCACCTATTATGGCGGGGAGCTGGACGACCGAATCAATTATATCAAAGTAGCGCCCAATGGAAGGATCATCCTGGCCGGGGAGACTCAATCCGTAACCGGGATTGCCAGTCCCGGGGCCTTCCAAACAGCTTTCGGCGGTGGTAACCAAGATGCCTTCCTGGGGCGGTTTTACCCTGACGGACAACGGCACTGGGTTACCTATTACGGAGGCGTGGAGGATGATGCCGCACATGCCGGAGATATCGATGCCAATGGAAACCTGTACTTCTGCGGATTTACAAAATCGCTCACGGCCATTGCAACACCAGGCGTTTTCCAGCCTGCTCACGGCGGAGGAGTATGGGACGCCATGATGATGAAATTCGATTCTTCGGGAAACCGTTTATGGGGATCCTATTACGGGGGTGAAGGAAACGACTGGGCTTATGGTTTCAATTATCTTGGCATGAATGGCCTGTACCTTAGCGGCGGGACATCCTCCCTTACCAATGTTGCCACAACGGGCTCCCAGCAACCTGTTTACGGTGGGGGCACCTGGGACGGGTTTCTGGTAAAATTTATAGAATGTTTATTGCCGGATACTGTCTCCGGAATTTCCGGCCCCGATACAGTATGCAAAGGATCCATCGGAGTTGTGTATAGCATTCCTTCCATGCCATATGCATCTGGATATTTCTGGGAAGTTCCTGTCGGTTCGATGATTACAAACGGTCAAAATACTCAGCAAATTACTGTTACCTTCGGAGGAACTACACTATCTGGTTATCTGTCTGTTCGGGGAACCAATAATTGTGGAATGGGGGAGCCAAACCGATTATATATTACAGTTTATCCAAGCCCAATTCCAACTCTAACAGGTGATGACTCGGTTTGTTCAGGCCAACAAGTCACTTACGTAACCGACTCAGGTCAATCCCAGTATCAATGGGCTGTCTCCCCCGGAGGAATGGTTATTAACGGTGGAACTTTGTCAGATACCACCATCACGATTCTGTGGCTAAATATAGGTTCAAACTGGGTACGTGTTAATTACCTTGATAGCAATGGTTGCTTTGCATTAATATCATCCCAGCAAAATGTACTAGTTTATGAAGCAAATACTGCGAACATCTCTATATCTACTTTGAATAGTCAAGTATGTTCCGGAACTTTCGTGACTTTTGTTGCGTCCTCGAATCATGGAGGGTCAAATCCGAATTTTCAATGGGAAGTCAACAGTATAAACACCGGGAGCAACGATTCAAGTTTCTCCTACTACCCATCCGATGGTGATACCGTGAGATGCATCCTAACTTCATCGATTCAGAATTGTATCTCGAATAATCCGGCAACAAGTAATCCAATCGTCATGACAGTGAACTCACTACTTCCTGTCAGCATTACCATTTCCCCATCGATCAACCCAGTTTGCGGAGGTTTTCCGGTAACGTTCACAGGAGCCGCCATGAATGGCGGCTCTACGCCGGCGTATCAATGGCAGGTGAACGGAACCAATGCAGGAACAAACTCCCCCATCTTCACCTATGTACCAATGACCAATGACCAAATCACCTGTGTCCTGACCTCCTCCGAGCCCTGCGTATCCAGTAATCCAGTATCCAGTAATCCAGTCATCATGAACGTTGTTGAAGCGCCTGAAGTAACCTTTACCCCCTGCTTCGACACCATCACCACCATCAACGCCAAACCATTTAAACTCAAAGGAGGAATTCCTTTGGGAGGAACCTATAGTGGAAGTGGGACAGGTTGGACAAGTGAGACAGGTTGGACATTTTATCCGGCAACCGCTGGTCCGGGAATCCACCAGATCACCTA
>JACZJJ010000008.1 GCA_014860625.1 Bacteroidales bacterium
CGATGCTGGGGACTGGATCACTGGATCACTGGATGACTGGATGACTGGATGACTGGATGCTGGATGCTGGATGACTGGATCACTGGATGACTGGATGACTGGCTCAGGGAAAGCAGGCAGAGAAAGACCGTCGTGCTGAAATATCTCACCTGAATGTGTACTTTTGTGAAACAACCCGTTTTCATGAGGCACGATACAACAAAAACCGGTCTCTTCTTTGGCTCTTTCAATCCGATTCACCTCGGCCACCTGATGATAGCCAGTTACATGATTGAGTTCACCGACATCCAGAACGTGTGGTTCATCATCTCACCGCACAATCCGCTCAAGGAGAAGTCGACCCTGCTGCCCGACGTCAACCGGCTGTACATGGTCAACGTAGCGGTGGAGGATGAGCCCAGGTTCAAAGCCTCCAACATCGAATTCCACCTGCCGCAACCCTCCTATACCATCGATACGCTCACCTATATCCAGGAGAAATACCCCACGCACGAATTCGTCCTGCTGGCCGGTTCCGACATCCTCCCCAGCTTCCACAAGTGGAAAAACTGGGAGCAGCTCCTCGCCCAGTACAGATTTTACATCTACCCCCGTTGCGAGGAGTCGCACCACAAGCCTGGCAACGAAACAAACGCCATCTATTCCCACCCCTCCCTTACCTTCATCCCGGCTCCCAGGGTAGAGATCTCCGCCAGCTTCATCCGAAACGGCATCCGCGAAGGCAAAGACATGCAGTATTTTCTGCCGGCAAAGGTTTGGAAGTACCTGGAAGAGATGGGGTTTTATCGCTAGTATCCAGTATCGAGTAGCCAGACCTTCACCAGCTCCTCCACTTCAGCTGTGGCCTGAACGAGTTCATCGTTCACCACGATGGCGTCGAATTCGCGGGAGTAGGTCATCTCTTTTTCGGCTTTGGAAAAACGCCTTTGGAGGCTCTCTTCGCTGTCGGTTCTGCGGCTGCGGAGTCTCTCTTCAAGAACGTTGAGGGATGGGGGCTGGATGAAAATGGCGAGTGCCGTTGGACCGAACCAGATCTTCAGGCTTACAGCACCCACCACATCCACATCGAACAGGGGGACTTTCCCTTCGCTCCGGAGGCGCTCCATCTCCGACTTCAGGGTGCCGTAATAATTTCCGGGGTAGACCTCCTGCCATTCGACAAATTCATTCCGGGCGATCCTGTTCCTGAATTCATCGGCCGACAGAAAATGGTAATCCACGCCGTCGGCCTCGTTGCCTCTCGGAGGCCTGCTGCAGGCGGAGATGGAGAATCCGAGCTGGGGGAACCGCTCCGTCAGGTGACGGACAATGGTGGTTTTTCCTGCGCCCGACGGCGCTGAGATGATGATTGCTTTCACAATATATTTAACAGTTGCTCTTTGATTTTCTCCAGTTCGTCTTTCATCTGCACCACAATCTGCTGGATGCCGGCGTGAGAGGCTTTGGAGCCCAGGGTATTGATCTCACGACCGATCTCCTGACAGATAAATCCCAGCTTCTTGCCCTGCGATTCGGATTCTTTCAGGGTATCAAGGAAATAGTCGCAATGTTTCCTCAGCCTCACCTTCTCTTCCGTGAAGTCCATCTTCTCGAGGTAGTAGATCAGCTCCTGCTCAAACCGGTTGGAATCGGCGCGGGCTGCGCCGTTGTTGGCCAGAAACTGATCCAGCGATTTCTGCAGGTTGGCGCGCACCATCTCTTTTCGCTCCCCGTCGAGGGGTTCCACCGAGTCAAGCAGCGTGAGGATGCTTTTTACCCGCAAAACCATGTCGTCATGAAGCACTTTTCCCTCCACCTCCCGGAACCGCTCTACCGCGCCCAGGGCTTCGTTCAGCTCTTTGCGGATGACCTCCCACTGACCGGGATCAATCTCCTCCTGATCCGATTGCAGGACATCCGGCATCCGCATCACCATGGGCAGCAATCCCTCCGGATTCTCTTCCCTGAACTCCCGCTGGAGCTCTTTCAGTGCTTCGTAGTATTGGTGTGCCAGGGCTTTGTTCAGCCTGAAGCCGGGTGTTTCGCCTGTAGATTCGACAGAGATAAAAAGGTCGATCTTGCCACGCTGAAGCGAGGAGAGGATATTTCTGATATCCAGCTCTTTTTCACGGATCCTGGAGGGGATCTTCACATTCAGGTCGATCCCTTTGCTGTTCAGCGATTTGATCTCTATGGTGATTTGTTTCCCGGAAAACTCGGCCACCGCTTTGCCGTATCCGGTCATTGATTTGATCATGCCATTCAATTTCAGACAAAGCTACAAAAATTCATTACTTTTTTATAATTTTGGTTACCCGTTGAACGGACGAACAGAACCTCCCTGTTGAGATGAAGTACCTGGTAATTGATGATGCGCTGAAGCTTTACAACCTGATGCTCGATGATATTGAGAAGGCATCTTCCTATATCTATCTCGAGACCTACAAGTTTGCCAACGACCATATGGGAGTGAAGTTCAAGGATGCCTTAACGGAAAAAGCACGTGACGGTGTTGCCGTAAAGCTGCTGATCGACTCGTGGGGTCGTGGACCGGTATCCGAGTCCTTTTTTGCCGAACTGATTGAGCTGGGAGGGGAGGTCAAGTTTTTCGAAAAGATTAAGATCAGCTCCGACCTCTTCACCCGCGGTCACCGGCGCGATCACCGGAAGATCCTGGTCATCGACGACGAGATCTCCTACATCGGCTCCGCCAACATCACCGGCTACAACCTCAACTGGAGGGAGCTGGTGCTCCGGTTCAACGGAGGCATCACACCTACTTTCAGAAAAATCTTCGAGCAGAACTTTGAAGCGTTCAACCCGTATTACATCAAGGATAAGCGCTCCTACAGCCAAACGATGAAGTATGAGGACTACGAAATCATTCGGGATGTCCCTTCCATTCCCTTGCAGCGCCTCAAGAAAAAATATACCCAGCTCATCCGCAGCGCCAAAAGCAGTGTGCTGATCGAGACCCCCTACTTCCTTCCCGGCTTTTTATTACGTAAAGCCCTGCAGGATGCCGGAAAGCGGGGCGTCAAGGTTCGCGTGATCATGCCCAGGCATTCCGACGTGCGCATGGTCGACATCCTGCGGAACAAATATTTCGGGATGTTGCACAAGAGCAACGTGGAGCTCCTCTTCTACACCCCGCACAACCTGCACGCCAAGCTGATGGTCATCGACCGGAAGGTCTTCTCCATCTCCTCGGCCAACTTTGATTACCGGAGTTTCCGCTATCAGTATGAGATTGCGCTGATCGGACATGAGCCGGAGATCCTCAGGCAGCTCGACACCCACGTGAACGAGACCCTGCGCAATTCCGAAGCGTTTGATTACCGCCGATGGATGAACCGGCCCAAGATCGAGAAAATTTTTGAATACATCCTGCTGCCGTTCAGGCACCTTTTCTAGATCACTGGATGCTGATTTCCTCTTCCCTCTTCCCTCTTCCTTCGTCCCTCTTCCTTCCCGTCACCAAATAAACTCCGGTAAAGATCAGCAGCGCGGCAAGCACTTTTGGAAAGGTGATGCGCTCCATACCGATCGATACGGAGGATACTGCAGCAAGGATGGGCTGCAGGTAGGTGTAGTAGCTGACGGCTGTAGGGGAGAGGATGTTGAGGGAGTAGTTGATCAGCAGGTAGACCAGGAACGTTGTGGGGACAATGATGTAAAAGAGGGCGCTCCAGGCATACCAGTCGAAGTGGGCGAAGGTGATCGAGAGCATGGAATTGGCCGAGATCGGGATCACGAAGAGGAACCCGAAAAAGGAGACCCATTTCAGGATGGTGACCGTATGGTATTTCACCAGGAGGGGTTTGAGAAGAACCAGGTAAAAGGAGTAGCATACCATGTTGAGCAACACCAGGATATTCCCCAGGGCTGTTTGTCCGCCGAACTGCATGTGCCGCCCCCAGAGGATCAGGATCAGGGCACCGCTCATGCCGAGGAGGATGCCACCGGTTTTGCGAAGGGTCACCTTTTCGCGGATGATGATACTGGCCAGGATGAGTACCATGATGGGGTTGGTGACATGGATGATGGAGGCATCAACGGGAGTGGTGAGATTGAGTCCGGCATAAAAGAGGGTGATGTTCAGCGAAAATCCGATCAGGCCGCACAGGGCCAGCATCAGCAGATCGCGGCGTTCTACCTTCTCGCGGATAAAGAGCCGTTGAAATGCCCAGAAGAGGATCACTGCCCCCAGAAGCCGGATGAAGACCATCTGCAAGGGGGTGAGGTATTCGGGCATCATGCTTTTGGCGATACTGTAATGGAGCCCGAAGATGACCGAGACCCCCAGCATGGAGAGGTGCGCTTTAACGATCCGCGACATGGAAGGTGAGAATTTGAGGCAAAAGTAGGGATTAATTACGAACTGCCATTTTGACACAAACTACTGCAATTTTGTGGTATCTTGATCCCCGGTACAGAAGTTGAAGATATGCGGGCAAAACAAATTTATTACAAACAAATAAGGAGGACCAAATTATGTCAATGATCAGATGGCAACAGAAGAATCCGCTGGCCGATATCGTGTCGAACTTTTTTGAATCCGATTACGCCGATTTCTTTTCCAGGCGTGCAATGGATCCCTCAGCAAACATCATCGAAACTCCGGACGGATTTGAACTGGAGATAGCAGCTCCCGGACTGAAGAAGGATGACTTTAAGATCCACCTCGAAAATTCAGTTCTGACGATCTCTTCCGAGATGGAAGATGAGAAGCGTGAAGAGGGTAAAATGTATACCCGCAAAGAGTTTTACTACGG
>JACZJJ010000057.1 GCA_014860625.1 Bacteroidales bacterium
GGGCATTGGGCATTACGGTGGAAGCGGGTTTGGCCCGGCAATCCTGGTTCATTACGATCACAGTATCTGGCAAGCCGGCCCAGGTGCCATCAGCTTAGGCGGCCAAATCGGCACCTCCTTCTTCTGGCATAAATTTTCACATAAAAGTATCTCCTACAATGAGAGTTGGGTAAATGTGGGTATCGTATTCAGAGCAGCCTATCATTACGGATGGAAAGTTCCCGGGCTTGACACCTATGCCGGATTCGGAGCAGGTACCTTTTTCAGCATGTACAATGATGATGGATACCTGTCAACGAAAAAATCCTCACACGTAGGCTTTCTGCCAACCGCTTTTGTTGGTGCTTCCTATTTCTTTTCTGAGGTTGTTGGAGTGAATGCTGAATTGGGCTATAACTTCGCTTATGCCACCATTGGCCTGAATTTCAGGATATCAAGGTAGCTTGACAGATGTTGGGAGTAAATGGTTAAGGCATTTTAAACAGATCATCTTCCACTGACTGATTCAGTTCGATGGTTTCAAACTCCATGCTGACCGAACGTCCGGGATAGCGGGTTTCAATATTGAATGCAAACGGGATACCTTCCACAGGCCGGTAATCGGTGAAGATATTTTCAATCGAAATCTCTTCTCCTCTTATCATCCGGAAGGTCGTTTGCTTTTTTAACAGAAAATCACCCATGCCGATGAAATAGTACTGGATGGCGCTATCGGCGCGAACCAGTTTTATTTTGTAAGCCAATTTGGTATCCATTGTATCCACTCCTTCGAGTTCCAGGTGATGTCCCTTCTCTTTCCAGTTGTATAGCATGCCGTCGAAATCAGATTGGTACATCAAATCCCGGGTGCGAGATTCGGGTAACGGTTTCGGTGAGGCATCCCCAGTCCATGGAGCTGTTGACCAGCCAATATTTCCATCGTATGCCTGATAGGCCGTAAGATCAGCTACGTCGAACTCCATCAGCGAAAGATTGGGTCTTTTGCGAACGATCTTCAGTGGCATGATATCCTGCTGAACCCTTAACCCGATCATAATGACGGTGTTCACCTGTTGTAGTTTCTCCATTCCTGAAGCCTGGTAATGTTTTGTCATGATCTCATCCAGCGTCAGATCCTGGGCCTGAGCCGAAATCAGGAGGAGAAGGAAACTCCCGATAAAAAAGAATACTCTTTTCATAATTTACGCTTTGCCGCGTCACTGCCTGCTTCGCTGCACTCGCAGTTTCAGCTCCTCGCAATGACAAGTTTCGCTATTTCGCTATTTCTTCACATTATATGCCATCAATGAATTTCCATGTCGCACATACAATATTCCATCACTGATCACAGGGTGGGCATAGTGCGCTTTGCTGCCCCTTGTGATTTTAAATGAACTGACCAAAACCATTTTTGGGCCATCAGGTTTGAACAGACCAAGTTGACCGCGCTCATTGTACAGGTACAGCATATTATCGGCAAAAATAATTGCCCCTTTGTCGAATTTCACCGAGTCAACATTGGCGCCGGTAGTGGCATCCTGGACATACCATTTGCGTTTTTCATAGCTCGCTGTATAGATGTAATTCCCGAGTTTGATGAAGCCGCCCATCGTATTGTCACAGGCTTTGTTTCTCCAGATCTCCGTGATGGCGGTCCCGTCGTCGGATAGCTTCAATTTCACAGATCCATTGCCGTCGCCGGTGATATAATAGATGTATCCATCCTCAAACCATGGTGTATTCACATGCACATCGCCTTCTGCATCTTGTTTATGCGACCACAAGAGGGTTCCGTCTTTTGTATCGATTCCCAACAGGGCATGGGCTGTAAAGGTCACCATGATATTCCTTTCGGGCAATCGGATCAGAAGGGGAGAACAATAGGCCGTATGCTCACCAAGACCTTTGCTGATCCATTGAATCTCTCCAGTAAAGCGGTCGAGGGCAACAACATTGGTATCAGCATTTCCAGGTGTGCAAAAAACGGTGTTGCCATCAACGAGGAGGCCTTCGGCGAATCCAAACGTAATGCCCGGCGCATGCAGGTCACTCATCATATTCAACGACCAGCGGACGTTGCCATCTTTGGCTTCCAGGCAGGCAACCGTTCCCATTCCTGTAGTCAGATAGATAAGGTCGTCAACAAGGGTAGGGGTAGAGCGGGATCCGGGGTAGTTGATGGTCCACTCTTTCCCGACAGGGACTTTATAGATCTGTTTTCCCGACTTGTCGAGGGCAAAGAGGTAGGTAATCGTATCGATCTCGCCAGTCACATAGATTCTGTTGTCGGTGATCAGGGGCGAACTGTAGCCATTGCCGGCTTCAGCGAATTCCCAGATCAGTTCAGGGCCGCTTTCAGGCCAGCTTTGCAATAGCTCAGTGTCGGGATAGACTCCGCGGCGGTCATCCCCGCGCCATTGAAGGACCTCCTGTGAGAAGAGGGTATTAGCAAGGAGGAGCAGTGTGAAGGGGAGAAGGACGAGGGGAGAAGGACGAGGAACGAGAGACGAGGGACGAGGGATGAAGGAAGAGGGAAGAGGTTGAAGGAGATGTTTCATAGGATCTGAATTATTAACTTCCCAAAACTAATTCTTTTCGGAAGATGGATAAAAAAGATTTCGATGAAATCAGCTATAGCGCCGATATATCCCTGATATTGCCGGGCTTCCCGGTAAATAGTTATACCCATGCCCTGGTGTTGTCTCAAAACACCGAGACAACACCTTTTTAGTTCCAAATGACGATAGCTATAGGAAAAAATCCCGCGTTCCCAGGTTGCTCCGGCAGCAGCTGATGTGTTTTCTCTCTATTTGTACGTGTTATGTTTCCTAATGGGATTATTGTTTTATCAGTTTTTGCTGAACAGTCCAGGTATCTCCACTGATTCGCATCAAATATATTCCATTCGGTAAAAGACTGATATCCATGTCAGTTGTTTTGTTGTTCAACTCCCGGTGCAACATAATTTCTCCGAAAAGATCATACACCCAAAGGTTGACCGGTTGATCTTCAATGCAATCAATTGTTACTCTTCCGGTGGAAGGATTTGGATATAGTTTTATTTTCGGTTCTTTTATATCTCTGGACCCCACGTTTACATCCTTGATGCACCGAATACTTAACGCGACTGTCTTTGGCGTGGGATTTCGGTCGACCCCTGCAAACAGGTACCAAAAATAGCGACTCCAGGCAGAAGAACCGTATGCTGTTGATGTCCACCACAATCCATTTTCATAAAGGGTTTCAAAGGTGTAACTGAGTCCAAGCATGCCGCCGGGAAGCCCTGTAAAATCACTACTGTTCGTGGCGCCTGTATTGGGTGGTAACCAATGTGCCGTCCCGGCTTCTTTCATCTTGCCACCGGCAACAAAGGAACCTCCAAGGAACGTTTCAGCCGCAGTCCATTCGGCATCTGTGGGAACATGCCATCCCGAGGGGCAGATCATGTTGGTATTATTGGCCGCGTACCAATTATACAACGCGCCATATACCGAATCATAGGCAATTGAATCATTGTCATAATAACATCTTGCTCCCGTGGTCAAACTACTCCATGATATGTTTCCGGGAGCATGAGGAACAGGGATCCCATTGTTGTAATGCGTTGTTTTAAGGTTTTCTTTTAACCAAACCTGGCTACCGATTGTGACAGTATGGTATACATTGCCATCATAGTCGGTTACTGTCTGTGCCTGGCTCTTTAAAGCAAAGATTGCGAGGCATGCGAAAAGCATAATTTTTTTATTCATGGGATTTCCTCCTTTTAATAAAATTGTTTAGACCGGATTTCAAGGTTCAAAAATAGAGTGACAAATCCAGGATCCTTTGAAATTGGGTTGTAAAACGGTTGTTAAACAAGTTACAAGAGAATATTTCTTATATTGAATTCCAGACTTGTTAAATTTGCCTCTCGCAAATGCAAAGATTCTTTTTGAGACACTATGAAACTCCCTCAACTCGTTCTAACTGTATTACTCCTGGCAGCATTCCCGCACTTCCTGATGTCTCAATCCCGGTCTCCCGGCGTGGTTACCGGCCGCATCCTTGATGCACATAGCCAACAGCCTGTTGAATATGCGAATGTTCTGCTGATGGACACCGTTTCAGGAAAGCTGGTATCGGGCAATGTTACTGACAGCAACGGATTCTTCAGGCTGGACAATGTTCCGTTTGGATCCTATGCCCTGGAGTACAGCTTCATTGGCTACGGGAAGAACCGGAAGGGCCCGGTGACTGTAAGCCGCAAAACGGCATCCATCGAAATGGGTGATCTCATCCTGGATCCATCGGCCTTCACCATGAACGAAGTGACGATCATAGCTGAAAAAACGATGATGATCAACAAGATCGACCGGAAGGTCTTTAATGTTCAGCAAGACATCATGGCTCAGACAGGTACGGTAGCGGATATGCTTCAAACGATCCCTTCGGTGACGGTCGATATAGATGGGAATATCTCCCTGAGAGGTTCCGGAGTCACCATCCTGATCAATGGAAGGCCTTCGGTGATGACCGGGAACGCCAACCTGGAGCAGATGCCGGCATCGCTGATCGAGCGGATAGAGGTGATTACCAATCCATCTGCGAAATATAAACCCGATGGGACGGGTGGGATTATCAACATCATCCTGAAGAAGGAACGCAAATTGGGTTTAAACGGCATCCTGGGAGCCAATGCAGGGAGCAACAGCAGGTTCAATACAAACCTGCAGCTTAACTACAACTCAGGAAAAATCAATCTGTTCGGCAGCTATGGCTATCGTCAGGATTACCGGCTTCGGACAAGGGATCTCAATTCCCAGACCATTGACACGACAACTTCTCAATCGACTTACCTTGAACAGCACGGGATAGGAACCTCCTGGACAAAATCTCACCTGGCGCAGTTGGGATTTGACTGGAATATCAGTGAGAAGGATGTGGCAGGAGTGTCAGGAACCTATAATTACAGGACATCGAACAGAAAAGACTCCACCTGGAACCAATACAAAGACAGCAGCCAGGTCATATCAGAGGAATACATCAGGAAGCTGGACGGGAAGGAGACAGAACAGAGTTATGGGCTGAATGCCTACTATGAACACGTATTCAACGAAGAAGAGGAGCACCTCCTGAAATTTGATCTTGAATACCAGAGAGATGTGGAACGGGAAAACGACATGTGGACCAACATGTACTCTTTCCCTTTGTATCCTCAAGAGAAGGATCACAATACAGCGCTCAACCAGGATGACGAATTGGATGTAAATGTGGCATACAGTCGTCCACTCTGGCAGGATGCCGCGCTTGAGCTGGGTTATGAAGGAACTGTCCAGATTAATGATAAAGATGAAACCATCGAACAGTTTGACTCTGCCTCCATGCGGTGGATCGTGGATACTACCCAGGGATCCCGTTTTTACGGGAACCAGACGGTTCATGCACTCTTCGCCACCATCAGCTGGGAATGGAAAAAATTCAGGGTCCTGGGAGGATTGCGGGCTGAAGAGACATTGCTCAACCTCGACTTTCGAACCATCGATACCACATCAAATAGCGATTATTTTGCCCTTTATCCGACGATCCATATGGGTATCGCCTCCGGGAAGCACGAATGGCAGCTGAACTACAGCCGCCGGATCAACCGGCCCGATGTGGATGACATGAATCCTGTCCCCGAATACCGCGATCCGCGGAATATCAGGGTTGGCAATCCTGACCTGAAACCGGAAGACATCCACTCCATCGAATTCGGGTATTCATTGCAGGAAAAGCACCTCACACTGGTACCTACTCTTTTTTACCGGTACAAAGTAAATGGCTTCACCCGGGTTACCACCAGCCTGAACGATACGACGCTGATTACCACGATGGAAAACCTTTCAACGGATCAGTCGGCCGGGATTGATCTGAGTGGCAGCTGGCTAATTGAAAAGGTGGCCAACATCAATTTCAGCGCGTCAGGATTCTACAACCAGATCGACGCGTCAGATATTGGATTCAGCAGCAACAAGGCGGCTTTCTCGTGGAATGCGAAGGTGAACGCCTCCTTTTATATTACCAAAACCACCCTCTTTCAGCTGAATGCCGATTACCGCTCAAAGCAACTGACGCCTCAGGGATACAGGCAGCCTACCTGGACTCTGAACCTGGGATTCAGGCAGGATTTCTGGAAGAAGCGGATTTCACTGATCGCAACGGTATCGGACCTGTTCAATTCGCGGTCGTACAAGAACCATATCGATACCCCTGTGCTGGTCCAGGATGCGGTATACCGGCGCGATGCGCGTGTGTTTTACGCCGGTTTCGTCTTCAACCTGGGAACCAATGACAGAAAGTCTAAGGCTCCGAAGTTTGAGTTTGACAATGGGGCAGTGGAGTAGGCGGGATTTTATACCTCCTCCAGAACCGGAACTGCGTGATCGTTGTCCACCGCATCAGTTTTCTGAACCACCGGAAGTGCATCAGGTAATGGATGGCGTAATAGGTTCCTGTGAACAGGGCAATCATCACCACCCATTTGAGTGTCATAATGATCCATGGACTCAGGAAGAGGAGATCCGGTATAAGTTGTTTGGACAGGTTTACTGTTTGGTTGGCAATCCAGGGATTGACAAGTATTGAGAGAATCAACAGAAAGGGAATCAGGATGTTGTGGTTGGTTTCGATGGCGCGCTGCGGACAGAAGTTCATGCAGTGCATGCAACTCTCACAGGTGAGTTTCCAGAAGGGTCGTTGATCCTTGAGGATAATGGACTTAGTTGGGCATGCTTTGAGGCAAAGATGGCAATCGTTGCATCTGTCGGTGGCGAAAAATGTTTTAGCGATAAAAAAGCGTCCAATAAAATAGTAGCCCAGGGCGACGGGGATGATTAGAATGTCAATTGGTAAGGAGATAATGGCAGGCCAGTAGGTTCGCTTCCCGTTGAACAGTCCTGCGGAGAACCGGTCAATCTTCTCTTTCCAATGGGCAACCATTGATTCAACAACCTGTTTCTTCAGTCCCGGATGAAGTGAGATCCAGTTTGAGGGTAGATCCACCGGCCTCATCGCCTTGACATGATAGCCTTTCAACCAGAGAACCAATGCCGGGAGAATCTGGGCAAGTCCGCTTAAACCCGGGATAAAGAGTTTCGCGATTTTCATTCCGGCTCTGGTGTTGACCAGGAAAACATCAGAGCCGGGGTACGCTCTGAAACGGAAGATCAGCTTCAGAAAAGAATGAGGAAGGTTAAATCCATGGGTAGCAGAGCAGAAGCCGATCAGGGTATTTCCTCCCACCTCAGGGAGCGGCTCTTTCAGGAACTTCCAGAAAGGGGTTACAACAACATTCATCCCCTCTTCCTTAGCTTTCGCCCCGATCCATTCCGACACACGTTTGGCGTTGCCGGTACCGGAGTAGTAGATGATGAGGAGGTTTTGGTAACGGGCCATTTGAGTGTGAGGGTGTCAGTGCAGATAAATTTTCCCCACAAATATAGAAATTCATTCACTACATCAAGCGAAGCTTCCATCAGGCGCAGCCTCCATCAGGCCATCAGGCCTCCATCAGGCCGCCAGGCCTCCAACAGGGCTGCAGGCCCTCCATCACTTTGTCTTAATAGAGATTCCGCTCCCACCTCCACCAAACTTATTCAGCCGGAATTTCAGGGCCAATATCACATACCGCCCGATGGTATTGGAATGGGTTTCGCGCAGGTAGTTTTGCTCGCTGACCCGCTGGATCCCTTTGTTGCGGTTGAGCAGGTCGGAACCCGAGAGGGTGAGCATCATTCGGTTGTTCTTCAGGAAGTAGAAGTTGATCTCAGCACGCAGGAGTGGGACACTAACGGCATCATTGAAGCTTTGGGCATTGTAATTGGTCACATCGGCTCCCACCAGGAAATGCCAGCGGTCATTGGGTGTGAAACGGATCTCACCGAAATAGACCAGGTTGAAATAATCGGTGTTCAGCGATTCCTGAACAGTATAGCGGGCGTTGGTCAGGTCGAACTCCACCCCTGCACTTACATCCCACTTCTCTTTCCTGCGGTTGTCGACACTAAACTTGATGGCATGATTCCAGTTGGTATTGATGTTCTCTTTGCTGTCGATGAACGTGGCAGATTTGTTCCAGCTCTCCCGCACTCCCAGGTGGACGTTCAGCCCGAGTTTCCGGATCGGGGTGGAGAAATCAGCCCGCAGAGATGCAGAATAGTCGTCGGGAACGTTGATCAGCGAAGTCATCTGACCAAGGCTGTCGTTCACGGTTCGGGCATAGGAGATCTTGTTGTTCGTATAGGCACCATTCAGGCTGATGAAGAGGCTCGTAAAAGAGAATGCATCATAGAGAAACCACTGGGCAAAGAGGTCGTGGCGGTATTCGGGCTTCAGGGAGCGGTTTCCTGAAAAGAGATAGAGTGGGTTCCGGTTGTTGACAACGGGGAGCAGCTGACTTGCCAGGGGGGTGTTCACCGAGGATGAATAGTAGAAGGTAAGCCGGCTTCCGGTTTTATATTCATACTCCCAGGAAAAGCCCGGTGTAAAAAAAAGAAGGTCAGATGAAAGGGTTGAGGTATCGGCCAGGGTATTCGCCATCCTTCCCAATTCGGCTCCTGCGGTGAGGGTCAGCTGTGTTTTCTTCGTGTTTCGCTTGAAGCTTAGTGCCGGGCGCAACCACTGATAAGATCGGTCGAACACGGGACTGAGTGAGTCGATCACGATTCCTGAATCACCGGGGATTCCCTGGGTTCGGTTGGTCCATTCATAACTCCCTCCAAGTTGCAGGTCGGGCTCCAGGTAGATGTTCTTCCCGATTTTCCGCAATACAGAACTCCCCAGCGAGAAACTGAGCCTGTCGGCTTCGCTGTGGAGGTATTGATTATCGATAAAAGGGCTCACTGATCCAAGGTAACGGGTAACGTTCTCCCATTCCGACTTGCTGAGGCTGTTGCTGTAATCGGCCTCTCCCGAAATTTTAAAGAGCTTCCAGTTTCCTCTTCCTTTACGCATCCAGGAAGCCCCTAGTGCAGAAGATAGTCGGTTGGAGCGACCATGTGTGATGCTGTTGAGCATGTTCATCAGGGTGTCCCCTGTGAAGCTCTGCGTCTCTGTCTGTGTTGAGCTGGTTCCCTGCGTCAGGGCCACATTCCCTAAAAGGTTTGTGGTATGCATCGAATCGCTCTTGTTCCTCCAGCCAAAGTTCAGCTTATGGTTCCAGTCTTCGCTTTTCGAGAGGCTGGTCTCATCCTGAAGGAATGAGCTGCCCGGTGTGAAGTTCTCCGTATGTGTTGTTTCGTTCAGGCTCTTCCCGGCACCATTCCCCAGGTAGCTGACATTGAACCGGTTGTTGGGTTTGGGTTCATGGGAGTAGTTGATGCCACCAGCGCCGGAGGTTACCAGTCCGTTTAAGGGCTGCCCGAAGTTGATGGGAAGCGTGCTTTCATCAGAGATGGTGATCCGTGCCTGGTTCCCGCCGCTCATCAAGCTCTGAAGCCCTCCGCTGAAGTCGAGGTAATCCTGGAAACTGAAGCCAAACTGGTTGATGTTGTTGATCATCCCCAGGACTGCAAACTGGTTTTTATCGGTAAAACGGTATGCCTTTGCGTTGGCCTGATAGTGAGCTCCCGTACCACCTCCTGCTTTGAAGTCGCCAAACCACGCTTTTTTCTGATCATCCTTGAGCACCAGGTTGACTGTTTGGTTCCGCTCGGCATCGCTGATGCCGGTCAACTCGGACTGGTCCGACTTCTTGTTATATACCTGCACCTTTTTGATGGCCCCGGCAGGAAGGTTTTTCGTGGCAACCTTAGGATCACTGCTGAAGAATTCCTTTCCGTCGACCAGCACATTCCGCACATTCTCACCAAGAGCTTTGATATTCCCAACCCGGTCTACCTCGATTCCCGGGAGCTTCCGGATAAGGTCTTCGGCGACAGCATCCGGCTTGGTCCGGAATGCGGCTGCATCGTATTCGATGGTATCCTGCTTAATCAAAAACGGGATCCGGTCGGCATTGACATTCACCTCCCGGAGGTTCAGCGGCACCGGTTGCAACACCACCGGCTCCAGGGTATTTCCATTCGCCAGGGGCAATGTCACCTCCCGCCAGTAGACCTGATGACCGAGGTACCCCACCTGCATCAGGTACTCCCCCGGTGAAGTTTTCTTTATCACGAAATGGCCTTCAACGTTGGTGATTCCATAGAAGGCAAGCGTGGAGTCGGAGGGATAAAGTAAAGTGACGGTAGCAAATCCAAGGGGCTCTCCCGATTCGTTGTAAACATCCCCCTGGATCATCGATTCCTGCGCCAAAGTGATGCCGGGTAATGAAGTCAGCAGGATCAGAAAAAGAGTAAGGAGAAGAACCGGGGATGTTCGTGGTAACTGGCAGGTGGAATACATGACTTTCAGGTTATAGGTTAACTCGACTATATGGGCTATTGCTCAATTTTGATCACCACACCTCCGCCGCTGCCATACTGCTGCTCCATCTCCTTACGCTTCTCATCCACAATTTTTTCATACTCCTCCGGAGAGACCTTTTTCCCTCCTTTGGGCTTTATCAGCAGATCTTTACCAACTGGACCAGTCTCAACGGATGTCGCTATAATGGTCTGTCTGCCATTGTCGATATCAACAGCGAGTACCAATCCGGGCAGGCCCAGGTATTTCCCCGGTCCGGACGAAACAGGGATTGAAGGAGCAAACCAGGCAACGGTTGTGGAGCTGTCTTTCATTTGAACAGCTTCCTGGCAGGGGTATCCAAGGATTGTTTTCTGGTTGCCGGTGATCTTCCATCCTGAAGCATCTATGGTATTTTCAACCAGAAAGATACGCGACATAAAGTCTCTCTGTTCAATCGTTTTTTTATTGATCAGATCGGCATAGAATTTATTGTCGGGCTGGATCATCTTCACCATTATCATAGCTCCTTCCGCTTCAGTGGTGACAGTTTCATCTTCCTGTTTCCCGTCATTTAATTTATAGAGAGAGGCATCAGGAGTGAAATAGAGCACCTGCTGTGATTTCCTTTCTTTAGGCAGCATGTCGGCAAACTGGGAAGATTCACCCTCCAGCTTGATCTCCATCTTTGCGGTCTCTTCGTAGGTCACCTTTCCGGAGGTGGTCTGTTGTGCGGTTCCCGTGATAAATATCAGAGATCCGATCAGTGATAATAGCATTGTTTTCATGGGTTAATGGGTTTGTTTTTTGTGTTGATGTTTCGATGTCAAAATTACAGGGAGTATCCACGCAGAAAGGTTAACACTCAGCTAATCAAGGTTAATTAAGGTTAATGAAAGAAGGGATATGGATATTATCTTCTATTTTTGTAAAATCATTTTCTGTTTTAACCTTTGATCTCTATGATTCTCTATAGCATTCGCTTCATTGGCACATTAGCACATCTGCACATCAGCACATTTTAAATGAAGAATCCCAAACGTTTAACCTGGATCCGCCTGCTGATGATCTTCAGCCAGCTGGTGCTCACCGTTTTCGTCGGACAGTGGCTGTGGTCGGTGTATCAGAAAGAGAGTGATCGGTATGACCAGGACTTTGCGAGGAAGTTTCAGGACTCGGAGATGGCTGTCATGGATTCCATGCTGATGGTGAAGGTGTTGGATCCGATGATGAGAGACAGCTCATATCGCCAGATGACAATGGAAATCACACTGGATTCGTTGGGTATGGACCAGGGAACCTGGCAGGGAACGAAAATCTACAGAGATTTCGCACCGGACAGTTGTAGACGAATCATTGCTATTTCCTCAGAAGACTCGTTTTCACCTCCTTCCGGAGCTAATCCGGCAAGCCATTTCACGGTTAATTCCAGTGATGCCGTTTTTCTACAGGGGATGAAACTGGTTGTAAAACGGATTGAGGACTCGTTATTTCTCTCCGACAGGTTCGGGCAAGGGCGGGTGATCATGAAGGATACGGGTCGGATTAAGGAGCTCTTTGCTGAAAATATCCGAAAAGTTTCTCCCTCTATTCAGATCATCTGGACCACAAATGAACCGCCGTGGGATACGACATTCCTAAAGAGTAAAGCGTTTTATTACAAGATGCCGGCACAGGGTTATATCCTGGCAGCTGCCATTAAGAATCCGTTTCCCGTAATTATCCGCGGGATTATTCCATCCATTCTGTTTGGACTGGCACTTCTGGTTCTTACTGGGCTCTCCTTCGTATTCGCCTTCCGCAGCCTGAAGAGCCAGATAGAGTTGAACCGGATCCGCAGTGATTTCATGTCGAATATCACCCACGAGTTGAAAACACCTGTATCAACGGTGAAGGTTGCATTGGAAGCATTGAAGAAATTCAACACAAACAGCGATCCATCCAAAGTGGAGGAGTACCTCGGAATGGCATCCCGCGAGATGGACCGTCTCGACCAGTTGATCAGCCAGGTACTCAACTCCTCGATGTACGATAACGGTATTCAGTTGCTGGAGAGAGAGGATATTGATCTTGGGAAATTAACAGCAGAAGTGGCAGAGAGTCTTCAGGTCAGGATTGAGAGGGAGGGTGCCAGTCTTGTTGTTGAGGAGCCCCATGGCTCATGCAGTGTCACTGCCGACCGGCTTCATTTGCAGGGTGTTCTGATGAACCTGCTTGAAAATGCACTGAATTACAGCGGAGATCAGCCAGAGATCAGGATTGAAATTTCCAGGAGTGATCAGGAGATAACTTGTGTGGTAAGTGATAATGGCCCGGGAATTCCGGAAGAGTACCTGGAGAAAGTCTTCGATAAATTTTTCCGGGTTCCCAACGGAGACCTTCACAATGTGAAGGGTTACGGACTGGGACTCAGCTATGCATCGATGGTTATGAAGCTTCATGGCGGGACGATCAGGGCAGAGAACACCAGGACGGGAGGCGCTCGTTTTATTCTGAATTTTTCCTCCTTAAAGGCATGAAGACGAAGATCCTCTATATTGAAGATGAACCCTACCTGGGGAAGATCGTGAAGGAGACCCTTCAAAAAGAGGGCTTTATCGTAGAGTGGCGTAACGATGGGGCAACAGTGCTAGGCGCTTTCAACAACTTCTCCCCCGACATCTGCGTCCTCGACATTATGCTCCCCAACGTGGATGGATACACCCTGTGTGGGCAGATCAGGAAGCAACACCCCTCGTTACCAATCATATTTCTTACTGCAAAAACCGAGACAGCCGACCTGGTAAAAGGGTTTGAAGCTGGTGGAACCGATTACATCCGGAAGCCGTTCAGCATGGAGGAGCTGATCGTACGGATCCACAACCAGATCAAACTGGTGGAAGGGGTGAAGAGCGATCTTGCCAGTCAGCCCGAAGAGATCACTCTTGGAAAATTCAGACTCTTCCCTCGTCGCTATGAATTGCAATCACCCTCCAAAACCATCAAGCTATCACAGCGCGACATGGAGGTGCTCAGCCTCCTGGTGGCTCACCGCAACCAGAACCTCGACCGCAAGCAACTTCTGATGACCGTTTGGGGCGACGACTCCTTCTTCAACTCCCGCACCCTGGATGTCTATATCCGCAAGCTACGTAACTACTTCGCTGAAGATCCCTCGATTGAGATTGTGACGCTGAAGGGGAAGGGGTACCTTTTTCTAGTCCCGTAACTGGATGACTAGTCTCCTGATGGAGGTGCTTCGCACCTGATGGAGGCCTGAAGGCCTGATAGAAGCCTTCGGTTTGATTTGTGTTTCCTGTCGTGCCTTCAAAGTGGAGTAATTTAACCCTATATTTGCCCGGTAAAATCCTGATAGGCCACGAATCTCCTTAACAGACCCGTTATGAACCGGTTACACGCATTTATTCCACGCAAAATCATCCTGATGCTGGCACTTCTTGCCATACCTTTTCTTCAGATGCAAACCTATGCTGAAGATCCGCCTCAGGAAGTTGAAAAGTCCAAGCGTCCTACAGTAGGGCTTGTCCTCAGTGGGGGAGGAGCCAAAGGCTTTGCCTATATCGGGTTGTTAAAGGTGTTGCAGGAGACCGGACTTCAGGTGGATTACATCGGCGGATCCAGCATCGGGAGCATTATGGGTGGCCTCTATGCCATAGGCTATCATCCTGATTCGATTGCAAAAATGATCCGGATGCAGAACTGGACCAGTTTACTTTCCGATGGAACAGCCCGGAAGTATGTTGCTTACGATGAAAAAGAGTTTGGTGAGAAGACGATCCTATCGGTTTTTATCAGGAACAGGAAGATCGGCCTGAGCAACGCTTTTTACCAGGGACAACAGGTTGACATGCTGCTCGGCCATTACTTCTCGCCGGCCTACAAGACCTACTCGTTCTCCGATTTTCAAACCCCATTCCTCTGCATGGGAACCGACCTCTTTACGGGGGATGCCATTGTACTCAATAAAGGCTACCTCCCAAAAGCCATCAGGGCCAGTATGTCGATCCCCGGATACTTTGCCCCAACCGAATACATGGGCTATTACCTGGTAGATGGAGGTGTAGTGAACAACTATCCAGTGAAGCAGGTGAAGGAGATGGGTGCCGAGATTATCATCGGCGGAGATGTTCAGCAGGGATTATATACCACAAAGAAGCAACTGAGCTCGATGACAGCCATTCTCGATCAGATCACATCCTTCCCGGCCATCGAAGCGAATCAGGTGGGCGACAGCCTGACAAATATATCTGTACGCATCAAACTGAACTATGGCATGATGGATTTTGATGATTACGATTCGATCATTGCTGTAGGAGAACGTGTTGCCCGGGCACATTATGCTGAGATCAAAGCACTGGCCGATTCACTGAATGCCCTTGAATACAGGCCTCTCAAAAAATACGATACCAAACCACTCGACTCCCTGGAATTCGGAGAATTGCTCGTTAAGGGGAATGTCCGGACGCCCGCTAAGTATTTCTTTACATATTTCAGGGATATCAAAGGACACCGGGTCGCAATCAAGGATCTGGAGACCATCATCAGCTATATGTACGGGTCCCACTATTTCGACCGCGTTACATATGAAATGGATAACACCAAATCACCTCCCGACCTGATCATCGACGTGGTAGAGGCGGCTCCCGGGATCCTCTCCGCCGGAATTCATTTCGACAACGATTACAACGGCAGCATCATTTTGAACGGAGCATTCCGGAACCTACTCGGCAAGAACACCAAACTCTTTGCCACCCTTATCCTGGGTGTGAATCCACGGCTGAAGGCCTTCTACCTGGTGGGATTCAGTGGAAAAGCAGGACTGGGGATTTCAACGGACTTCTATTCTTTCAAGTTCAACATCTACGACAAATCAACCAAGATCGATCAACTTACCTTCACCAACTACAAAGCTTCCCTCTTTTTCAACTCCATGTTCCTGAATATGTATAACATCCGGGCCGGGTTTGATTATGAATATTTCCGTTTCAGACAGGATCTGCAGGTTGATACATCAATTACCAGATACCAGAATTTCAAAAGTTACGGAACTCCATTTATCTCCATCAATGCCGATACGCGGGATGACGCATATTTCCCGACCCGGGGATTTCTCGGGACATTGAGAGCTGAATATGTGATGCCCTTATCGGGAAACTGGGTGAAACAGATCTTCACCAACTCAGCCATCATCTACCTGAATTATATCCAGAGCATTCCACTCTCCAAAAAATTTACTCTCAGACCGGGAATTTTTGCCGGGGGAGCCCTGAAACAATCGGATTCCCCTCCGGTTCAACATCTTTTTGCACTTGGAGGTCTGAATAACAGGAATTATGTCGAGACATTCCTTGATTTTTCAGGAGCACAGTTCGTTCAGAATTATGGCAACTATGCTTTGGTCGGACGACTCAAGTTACAATACAACCTCTTCAAAAAGAATTATATCACGCTCCGCACGGATGTCGGCGGGAGTGAGCAAACCATAGACGAACTATTTCAGTCGAGAAGCTTCATGGTGGGGTACGGGGTTACATACAGCTACAACAGCTTCATCGGGCCCATTGAGCTCTCCCTGATGGGTTCCAACGTCAATTCGGGACCGATGCTATTCCTGAACCTGGGGTTCTGGTTTTAACGGTTCTGGTGTTAACAAAAGGCTGATGAGTGGAAACCCCATTTTGATTATGTTGGTGACAGTTAAGTTTGACATAAATTAAAGCAAAGGAAAAATCCTCCGCCTCCCGAGCCGCACAACTTCATGACACTGTGTCCTGTTTTTAAACCTGCTTCCCAGTGCGAATGAACAGATGATGGAATCATCCGTTTAAACTCCCGGTACTGAAACTCCGATAAGGCCACCAAAGCTTCACGGAATGCGAGTTGATCCTCCCGGAGAAAACTGGCGATGCATTGGTTTGTCAACACAACATATTTTCCAGCAACCTGACTAAGAATTCCTTCCGGGGCCTGATGTTCCAAAAATCCCGGTACCAGTGATCCTGTTCCGGATTGCATGCCGGAATCAATCAGCGACATGGGAAATCTCTCCGTCATCCTGGAAGGGATCTGCACTTCCCTGACTGGCTGGCCAGGATTCAGCAGGAGTGTTTTCTGTATATAGCAAACCAGCGGGTCATATCCCGAACTTTTGCCATGGAAGAAGGATTCCATCCGGCTGAAAAGCTCCCTGATCCCTGATCCCGTATCTCGTATCTCGTATCGCCCCAGCACTGCTGCACACAATGCTCCTGAGCTGCCGAGGCCATAGTGTTGCGGGATGGTGGAACGGAGGTAGAGTCCGCCTGAAGTCTCTTTCGCAAACCGGTCCAGGTCGAGATAGGAGCCAAAATAATCCTGTTCTTCAATCATGAATTGGCAAAAAGCGGCTAATTGATTATTGCTCTCTTTCAGGTCCCCTTCTTCAGCTGGTACTTCTTTCTCCGGAATCCGGAGCGTGGCTTCAAAACGGGGGAAAGGCATACTTAAGGCAGAGGAGCCCATCAGAATTGAATACTCCCCGAAGAGCATCACTTTAGCCGGGTATACGAGGTTTGACGTCATGCCGCATAAGGTTGGTTGAAGCTCATACCTGAAACGTTGTGGAGAGCGAAATTTCCCTGATCTCCCGTGGTCCCTCTCCGCACCGGTCGGCAATCCAGAATCCATCCTGGCAATATGGGGTAAGTTCTGCTTCGATGAAGGTGTTTACGGCGATCCGATCGGCTTCGGGATAGAGCAGGTGCACATTGGGGCCGGCATCCAGGGTGAAAAAAACCGGCAAGCCATGCGACCTGGCTCCCCGTATCTTTTGTATCACTTCCAGTGTACCAGGCTCCAGCAACACTGCTCCCCCCGGGGAGCTCATCAACAAAGCATGCAGTGAGAGGGCTTCTGCTTCAGCCAGCCATCCCACCTGCTCCAGGTCGCCGGTTTTCAGGGCCTTTAGCATCCCTGAAAAGTGATCCTTCGCCTGGTTGATCCGTCCGGCGACAAAAGGGTGGCTGTTCATGGTCTCGTGACCGCGTGAACTGGAGAGGATTTTCGGCTTCCGGGAGATTACCAGAATGGCATCCTGGAAGGAATGAAGATCGGGATGGATGACTTCATTGATCGGGAGGGCTTCCAGATCGGAAGCGCAGCTGATCTCTTCGGTTTTTCCCCAAACGACAAAGCCGCCAAACAGGGAACGGCAGGCGCTTCCCGAACCCATCCGGGAGGCAAAGGATGCCTGGTGCATGAGATGCGGCTGTGGAATCTGAAGCGAGATTGCTTCTGCAGCAAAAGAGAGCAGGCACAGCGTGAAGGCGCTCAACCCGGAAGCCGATGAGGCGATACCTGTGGAGTGGGGGAAGCTGTTTTGCGTTGAAACACTGAATTGGTAATTCTTCAGAACCGGTATTTCTGCAATCATCCAGTTCAGGAAGATGTTCAGTTTTGGGAGGAATGGATGAGCGGGATCGTTGTTGATGATTAAGTTTGACCTACCGCTGTCCCCAAGAGTTGCGGTAAGGATGGTCTGTGTATAAGCGTTCTCGAGGGTCATGCTAAGCGACGGAGAAATCGGCAGTTGTCCCGGCCGTTTACCCCAATACTTGATCAGCGCAATATTGGAAGGACTTTGCCATCCGGAGACAATCTGGCCGGGTAAACGGCCGGGGTAAGATGCACTTGTAAGCTCTTCGGTAAAGGATGATCTGGTCATGAGGCGATAGCGATTTCGTGATAACGGTAGATTGTGGAGAATCCCATCCGGGTTAGTTCCAGCGATACATCCCCGGGGTCGGAGCTGCTGACGAACATCGCAAAATCGCCTCCCCAGGCCCCGAGCGATTTCACCGCTCCGGGAAAAGAAGGATAACGAATACCAATGGGATCCCTTTTCAGGATTTTTCCTAAGATGATTTCATGCAGCCTCACCATCCGGATCAATTCATCCCCTGACGAGGCCCTGCATATCTGCACCGACAGATCTGAGACCTCCCTGATATCCTGCTCAGCAACCTCAGTTTCCCTGAAAGCGCTCACCTCTTCCGAGCTCTTCTGCGGATTCCCCAGGTAGCAGAACCAGGTGTTCTTTTTCAGGGCTTCTCCGGCGATGGCAGGCTGGGTCACAGGCTGCCCTTGCAGGAGCTGGTAGAAGATTAATCGGCGGCTTTCGGCACAGGCAATGTCAAATCCCGAACCATCCGAAACGTGATGATGCAAAATAAACGGATCGGCTCCACTCCATTGTGCTACCAGGGAGATTAGAGTGGCGCTGCTGCCCCAGCCCCATTGCAGCGGATAGTCGGCCGTAACCACAACGGAGACTCCGGAGCCCGAAAGCAAAAAGTCTGGCTGAAGATCTCTGGCAGCTGTCAGCAAGCGATTCAGCACCCTCGCTGTTTCAACATCCGACGATGAGATGATTTCGAGTGTATCAAGATGGTAGTGAGCTTCAAACCATTGCCCCGACGAATCGATACTCTTCCATGCAATCGTTTTTCCGGGTACCGTTTTCACGTTCATGGATTGCCCATAGCGAAGCGGAAGTGCCAGTGCACATGCCCCAGCAAGTACCAGATACTCTCCGGCCAGTAAAAGCTTTCCGTTGGCCCGGTAATCAGCAGGGTTGTTCATGAAGAAAGTGTTTGACGGCGTCGTAGCTTACCTTTTTATTCCTGAAGTAGTTTGTGGCAATCTCACGCTGACGGGGAGTTGCGTGGTATAGGTTCAGCAGGTTGGAGAGGTGAAGCCGCATGTGTCCCTGTTGAATGCCTGTGGTAACCAGGCTGCGTACTGCTGAGAAATTGCTGGCCAGGCCGGTTGCTGCCACGATGCCCATGAGCTCTCCGGCACCCGGATTTCCCAGGATCTCGAGAGAGAGCCGTGCCAGCGGATGCAGGTGTGTGATCCCTCCAACCGTACCAACTGCAAGGGGAAGCGTTAAGCCCAGAGAAAATACCCCGTCTTCGGTTTTGCACCAGCTCAGGCTTCGGTAGTGCCCGTCGCGGGAAGCATACGCATGAGCCGACGCTTCTGCAGCCCGGTGATCATTTCCGGTAGCCAGCAACACGGCATCCACTCCGTTCATTATTCCTTTGTTGTGTGTAACGGCACGGGAAACATCTGAGTTAGCTATCCTAAAGGCAAGTTCAAGTTTCTCCGCAAACAGAACCGGGTCCAGATTATCAGCCATTGGCTTCAGTCCTTCAACCCGACAGGAGCTCTCGACTGATATCGTACAGGCAGGAGTATAGTTGCTCAGAATGGCCATCACCACCTGCAGATTTTTTCCTTCCGGATCGCTGTCGAGGGCAAAGAACTGTACCAATCCTTCCGCCAGATCTTCCAGGCACGTATTGATGAAGTTGGCTCCCATGGAGTCGGCAGTGTCAACCTGCAATTCCAGCTGGTAAAGTTGAGGATCTATGGATCCTTTGCTGAGAAGTTCAAGACTCTGGACGCCGCCTCCGCGGCGGACCATGTTCAAGGTTATTTTCCTTAACCGCTCCAGCAAAAAGAGTTTCAACAGGGGCCACCTGTTGAGGAGGTAAACCGGATCTCCGAACCAGCGAAACCACACCTGACCGGGTTTTACCGTCGAACGGCTGGTGACACGAAAACCTCCATGCTCCGCCCAGAAGCGTGCGCTGTGCGATGCCGCAGCAACCACCGAACTCTCCTCTGTGGCCATCGGCACATGGTATACCTGCCCGTCAACCTTAAGGTTCGGGGCAAGACCGTAGGGTGTGTGAAAGCTGCTGATGGTATTTTCGCTGAATTCAAGAAAATGTCGCCGTTCTTTATCGTCCCGCATCAGATACTCTTCCAGTTGCCTCTCTGCCAGCTCCGGATCTTTGCTGTACCGTGCGATAAATTGCCGCTTTTCCTGCTCACTGAGGCGGGAAAAGCCATACATGATGGTGCTTCTCATACTCAGTTCCGGATTCGTAAAAAAGCCCTGGCGAATTTCAACCCGTTTACCTGGTCTGTCAGATAGGATTCAAGATCCTGGTAATCATCCATGGCATAGTGGAGGAGCTTGGAGGCCTGTCCGTAAATGCTGGGAAGTTTGCTTTTTGAGATGAAGTAGTAACCATCCAGAAAGGAGCGGATCCCTCCCGAAACAATCAGTTGCCTGCAACTCACCTGTTCTCCCGAATCTACGCAGATGTTGATCGTCTCCACCATGTCGAGTGCGTGATGGCCAACATAGGTGAGAGGTTCATAGCGGTCCTGATTTTGAGGAGTTCCGCGCGACAACTCGACTTTGGCAAAATTTGTTCCACCGAAGGCAGCCAGCTCAATGGCTTCAAGAGGGAGTCTCAGCAACCTCTTTATGCTCTCAGCTCCCATTCCCTGTCCAACCTCTTTCACGATGATCTTCACCTCGGTCAGTGAAAGCAGTTGCTCGATGGAATCTATCGCAGGATGTTTCAGGATCTGTCCTTCCCGCTGAAGCCACTCCTGTATCGGATTTACGTGGATGATGAGCCCGTCGGCCCTAAGGGAGGCAACCAGCTCCGAGAGACGGTCAACACTGTTATCTTCCAGCATCTCTTCCAGCTGGACGATGCCAATGTTCGCGTATAACGGCTGGTCAGGTCCCAGGATATCCCTCACGTTAAAGTCATCGAAACAGGATTTGTCCTCCAGCAGGATTCTGCAAGAACCAAGGCCCATCCCCATGCCAAATTCGCGGCAGGCTCGTGCAAGATTTGCGTTGATATGGCGTGCAAACCGGCTCCCGCCAGTCATGCTCGATACCCAGATAGGGACACGGAAGGTCTTACCCAGGAAAGGAAACGGCTTGATTTCTCCCTGGGCATACGACCCCAAGAGGGGCTCGTAAGAAAACCTGTTGTCGGAGTAAATATCGGCTACCCGGGATGAAAAAGCTAATTGAATATGATCGGTCTTTCGTTGTTCCATAAATATATAACAATATAATATCCAATCCGTTAAATGAAACGGCCAACAATAATATCAGGATCAGAAACAGGAGTATCATATCAGATTGGATGAAGCAGCAAAGCTACAAAAAAAATCAATCAGGTAAAAAGGTATTGTAATTCTGAAATAAACTTTCCATGGTTTGCTCACTACCCTGATAGTTTCTTTATGATTTTCAATACACTTTTTGCAGAGAATCAGTCTCACTACGGTTACATCCTCATATATTTCTTACCTTTGGTCCCAGGTAAATATAACCCTGGATGACCTTCTCTTTCTGGAAATTCTTCAAACATCCTCTCAAGTGGCTTCTCTGGATTCTTGGAATCCTCTTGCTGATCGAGATGGTGATCTATTTTCTGGCACCGATTTACGATTTTCAGGAACCTGAACCCTTCTCAGGGGATCAGTGGTACAATCCCTATCACGATATCGATACCGGAAACTGGCATCGGGCCAATTTCCACTTTCATACCCATCGCTGGGGTGGAATTACGGCAGGCAGAGGGAGTGAAGAGGAGTGCTATGAACAGTACAAACGCCTGGGCTACACGGTAGCGGCACTTTCACATTACCAGCACATCACCGAGTTCCATAAAGATTCTCCCTCCTACATTCCGGTTTATGAGCACGGCTTCGGGGTCAGGAAGAAACATCAGATGCTGCTGGGTGTCAGGGAAGTTCTGTGGCTCGACTACTCCCTTGTTCAGAATGTCAACCACAAACAACACATCCTTGATTTACTTCGGCCTACCAGTGAAATCGTTACCATTGCCCATCCCGACTGGGAGAGTGGCTATTCTCCGGAGGATATGAAGTACCTGTCCAATTATGACCTGGTTGGGGCACTTGACAACAACTGGAATTCGTTGCATCTGTGGGATGCTGCTCTCTCTGCAGGCCGGCCGGTTTATATCCAGGGTGACGATGACGGGCATAACATCTATGATCCCTATGTTGTAGGCCGACGTTGTACCTTTATCAATTCCCCCACCCGCCATCGTGCCGACCTGTTGAAAAACCTGAAAACAGGGAATGCGTTTGGTGCGGATATTTACATGCGCGAGAATGAGCCATTCGAGGATAAGGAGATGCGGGCGAAAATGATACCTAAGATCACGGATGTGCGCATCCAGAACGATACGCTATGGATCACTACAGATACCGTTGCCATGAAATTTACCTTTATCGGGCAGGGAGGAAAGGCCAAAAAAGTTTCATACCTCACGGATGCCGGATGGTACAAATTCCAGCCGGATGATACCTATATCCGAACCGAGATCGTCTACTTCAGCCAGTACCGGCATCCGGGAACGATTTTTTATCTGAACCCGGTATTCCGTTACAACGGAGAACCTCCTTACAACAAATTGACAGCCACCGTCAACTGGGAGCGGACATGGATATTCAGGGTGATGATGTTTGGCGCACTTGCTGCAGGCCTCTGGCTACTCATCAGGTATCGGTGGAGGAAGCGGGTTACTAAACAAGCCGGTTCATGAACGAAGATCACAACATTAAACGGGCGCTGTTCATCCTGCTCGTAACCTCTGCTGTTATCAGAGGGTTTGTTGCCGGTTTTATCGAGTTTGGATATGATGAGGTCTATTACTGGACGTATGCTCTTTATCCAAGTCTCAGCCATTTCGATCACCCTCCGATGCTGGGGTGGATGATTCAGGTTTTTACCCTTGACCTCTGGCTTGACCATGAATTTTTTATCCGGCTTGCTGCTGTTGTCTTTGGGACCGTTAATACATGGGTCATCTTCAAGATCGGGTCTCTCATCAAAGATCCGAGAGCAGGGCTCTATGCAGCATTTCTCTACACCACCTCCTTTTACGCATTTTTGATCTGCGGTATATTCATCATGCCCGACGGTCCTCAGAGTCTGTTCTGGCTGCTTACCCTGTGGTTTCTGCTTCGTTCGCTGCCCGACAGCACCTGCAGCCGGTCCAGCCGAACTTTCCTGTTCGTAGCAGGGATAACAGCCGGACTGGCGCTTCTATCCAAGTATCATTCCATCTTTCTGCTCAGCGGGGCTTTCATGTATATCCTGCTTTACAACCGGAAATGGTTTACCATAAAAGAGACGTGGTATGCATTTTTACTGGTTATCCTGATCTTCCTGCCGGTGATTCTCTGGAACCTGGACAACGACTTCATCAGCTTCACGTTTCACGGTGCCAGGACATCCACCGAGGGTGACGTATGGCTCCATCCCGAGTTTCTTTTCGTCGAACTGCTGGGACAGTTTCTATACAACAACCCTGTAAACGTTGTCGTCATCATCATGGCCTTTTTTGCCCTGAGTCGTGGCAAGAAATTCCTGAAGCCCGAATACACCCGTCTGATTTTATGGATCAGCCTTCCGCTGGTGGCAACGTTCCTACTATTTGCCCTCTTTGCCCGAACCCTCCCACATTGGACCGGTCCGGCCTATTTCGGTTTTATTCTGATTGCAGCATCCTGGCTTTCGGAGCGAAGCAAAACGAGGTATCGCTGGAAGCTTTTTCCAAAACCAATTGTTGGCTCCTCCGTCCTCTTGCTTACATTACTGATTCTGGCTGTTGGCCAGATACGATTTGGATGGATTCCGTTATCAAAATGGGGGGCCAGGGATTTTACGCACGATATGTACGGATGGAAACAACTGGGAGAGAAGTTTGCCCCCATCGCCGAATTTGACCGTGAGCTTTTGCTGATCGATTCCCTGGCGCCTATCTTTACCTACCGATGGTTTCCGGCAGCAAACTTTGATTACTACATAGGTCGCAAAACGGGAAACAGGGTATATGCGCTTGGGACCCTCGACAGGATTCATAAATATCACTGGATCAATCAGGAACGCGGGAATATTCCCATAGGAATGGATGTTTATTACATTGCCCTCAGCGATGACTATGAAGATCCGCAAACGCTCTACGGCGATCTATTTACCATCATCCAGCCTTCTGACACCATCCTTATCATGCGGGGGAATGAGCTGGTGCGAAAAGCATTCGTTTACAGGATGATCGGGTTAAAGGATGATATGGAGTTTGTTCCGTCGGATTCAGAAGAGGAGATCAATCCCGAAATAGAACGACTTCTTCTGTTTCAGCGGCAAATCCGGACCAGTCCGGAATGGATTCACATCCTCCGAAAAAAAGCAAAAGAGGGGAAGGTGAGCATCGAAGTGATGATTATCCAGGAGGCTCAGAAAATGCTTGAACGCGAAAAAGAGGTCAAACGCGACATCCGCTTACTCGACAGCATTCAGAAGAATGTGGTAATCCCCCAGACGTTAAAAGTAGATCGGTAAAATGTGAATGAGGAATGAGGAATGAGGAGTGGGGAGTGAGAGAGAGGGGACTGTAAGGGCGGGTTCCAAACCCGCCCCTCGATTGAAACCTGAAACCTGAAACCTGAAACTCCCTACTTCGGTCCTGTCATCTTGCCAGGATCCACAATCTTATCAAACTCCTCTTCGCTCAGCAGTCCGAGGGCAAGAGTTGCTTCTTTCAGTGTAGTGTTTTCTTTATGCGCCTTTTTGGCGATCTTGGCTGCGTTGTCGTATCCGATATGCGGATTCAGTGAAGTGACAAGCATCAGGGAGTTTTGCAGGTTCCGGTTGATCGCCGGCATGTTTGCTTCGATACCAACCACGCAGTTATCCGTAAATGAAACTGCGGCATCTCCGATGAGGCGAGCCGATTCCAACACGTTTTTAATCATCACCGGTTTGAACACGTTGAGTTGAAAGTGGCCGCTGATACCACCAATGTTCACAGCTACATCGTTGCCAAGCACCTGGGCACAAACCATGGTCATTGCCTCTGGCTGGGTTGGGTTCACTTTTCCCGGCATGATCGATGATCCGGGTTCATTCTCCGGAAGCCGTATTTCCCCGATGCCGCAACGCGGTCCGGAAGCCAGGAGGCGGATGTTGCTGGCGATGTGCATGAGGCTAACGGCAACCGTCTTGAGAGCACCTGAAGTCTCTACCATGGCATCGTGTGCCGACAACGATTCAAATTTGTTGGCCGCAGTAACAAAAGGAAGACCTGTGAGGTTGGCAATCTCTTTGGCCACCAGCACATCATAGCCTTTCGGGGCATTGAGCCCGGTTCCCACAGCAGTGCCACCCAGCGCCAGCTCCGCCAGGTGGGGTAAGGTATTGTTCAGCGCCTTGATCCCATGATCAATCTGGGAGATGTAACCCGAGAACTCCTGCCCGAGGGTCAAGGGGGTGGCATCCATCAGGTGGGTACGGCCTGTTTTGACGATATCCGCAAAAATCTGTTGTTTTTCCTCCAGGGCCGACTTCAGTTTCTCCAATCCGGGAATGGTTGTATTCACCACCATGGAATAAGCAGAGATGCTCATTGCGGTAGGGAAGGTGTCGTTCGACGACTGACTCTTGTTCACATCGTCGTTGGGGTGAACCGGAGATTTCCCAACGCCAAGTTCGCCGCCGTTGATCACGTGCGACCTGTTTGAGATTACTTCGTTGAGGTTCATGTTGGTCTGTGTTCCCGATCCGGTTTGCCAGATCACAAGTGGAAACTGGTCATCCAGTTTGCCTTCCAGGATCTCATCACATGCCTGCACAATCAACTTCATTTTCTCCTCAGGAAGTTTTCCCAGTTCGGCATTCACGATGGCAGCTGCTTTCTTCAGGATAGCCATCCCGCAGATCACCTCTTTGGGCATTGAGCCGGAATCGCCAATCTTGAAATTTCCAACTGATCGCTGGGTTTGGGCTCCCCAGTATTTGTCGGCAGGGACCTCAACCTGACCCATCGTGTCAGTTTCTATACGTATTTTCATGGTGTTATGGTTTTTGGTTAATCTATTGGTTTCTCATAAATTCTTCAATGTTGTCTACCGGATCGCCGATCACAGCTTTGTATTTCCGTTCAACGATTGGGCGCATGATCAGCTTTGGATTTTCGACCAGAATACGAATCCATTCATGATCGTTGAATTCCTTTCCTTTCAGGTTCTTCCTGTAGTACTCCTCCTGCTTTCTGACGATCTCCTCCGGCTTCAGGTTGAGCTTTACCAAAAGGTTCTCAAGTTGCTTCTCGGTAAATTGGTTCTTCAGGTATTCCACCACGGTAAAACCGATCCCTTTCTCCTGGAGGTACTGCAGTCCGGCTCTTGATTTCCGGCATTTTGGGTTGTGATAGATTCGGATCATTTACTCCCAAACTCCATAAGGTAGGCTTTGATGAATTCATTCAGTTCGCCGTCCATCACTGCCTGTACATTTGAGGTTTCGTAGTCGGTACGCAGGTCTTTCACCATTTTGTAAGGGTGCATCACATAATTCCGGATCTGGCTGCCCCATTCGATGCGTTTCTTACTGCTTTCGATCTGAGCGATTTTTTCCCGCTTTTTGCGCAACTCAATCTCGTAAAGCTGTGATTTCAGCATTCGCAGCGCTTTCTCCCTGTTCTGTCCCTGTGAGCGTGTTTCCTGGCATTCGACTACGATACCGGTTGGCTCGTGCTTCAGCCTCACAGCAGTCTCTACCTTGTTAACATTTTGTCCTCCCGGCCCGCTTGAACGGAACGTGTCGAAGGTAATCTCAGCTGGGTTGAGTTCGATCTCGATGTCATCATCGATTTCAGGATAGGCATATACAGAAGCAAAAGAGGTATGTCGTTTGTGGTTGGCATCAAAAGGAGACAACCTCACCAGGCGGTGAACGCCATTCTCTCCTTTCAGGTATCCATAGGCATAGTCCCCTTCAAACTCGAGTGTTACCTGCTTGATACCGGCTACATCTCCCTCCTGGAAGTCAAGCTCTTTCACCGCGTAGCCGTTCAGCTCACCCCACCGGATGTACATCCGCATCAGCATCTGAGCCCAGTCCTGGCTTTCCGTGCCGCCGGCCCCTGAGTTGATCTGCACGATAGCGTTCAGCCTGTCCTCTTCGCCGCTCAGCATGTTTCGGAACTCCAGGTCCTCAATCACCTTCAGGGCCTTCTGGTAGTGGCTGTCCACATCCCGCTCACTCCCTTCCCCCTCTTCAAAGAACTCGTGAATTACCTTCAGGTCTTCAACGCCCTGATTGGCTGTTTGGTAAGTATCCGTCCAGAATTTTTTGTTCCGGATGGCTTTCATCATCTTCTCAGCTTCTTTTGGATTATCCCAGAACGATGATTCCTGTGTTAATTTTTCCTGTTCCTCTATCTCGGCAATCTTCTTGTCGATGTCAAAGGAACCTCCTCAGGGCTTCCACCCTTTTGCTTAAATCTTTAATATCTTCCTTATCAGTCATATCAGATTTTTATTTCCCGTATCATCCGGAGAACGAGGTCAGTTTCAAATCCCTTCCCCACAACAAAATTGATAATTTTCTCCCGTTTATTCAATGTTTTTTCCGGATTTATTTCGCCGCTCTTCCTGGCAATCAAAGTCCGGATTGTTTCAAGGTACTCCTCCTCATCAATCTCCAAAAGAGCTTCGGAGATTATAGCCGTTGAAAGTTTCCGGCCCCGGAGCTCAAATGAAATCCGGATCCGGCCCCATTTGTTCACCCTGAATTTGCCCCGCACAAAGGAGGCAGCAAAACGCCTGTCGTCCAAAAACCCATCGCTCTTCAGCTGTTCCAGCAGCTTCTTCTGTGTACCCACTGACACCTTCCACTCTTTCATCTTCTTTTCCACATCCCAGCTGCAGCGGTCCTGGTAAGCGGCATACTTGGTGAGTTTGGCGTAGAGGGTCATAGGATCGTTAATATCGTTAGTTTCGTTAGTTTCGTTAATAGCGTGAATAACGTGAGTATCGTGGATTATTAAAAAGTTTGAATAAAGGTATAACCTTTTGGATGGTTTCCTGATTAATAGGCAAAACTTTTATGAAAAAAATCAGAACTCATGAGGATCTTGATTTGTGGCAATTGTCTATGACTTTTGTGACCGAGATCTATTCACTAACAGATGCATTTCCCGTTTCGGAAAGATATGGATTAACAGCTCAATTAAGGCGTGCAGCTGTTTCGGTGCCTTCAAACATTGCAGAAGGGAGTGCTCATCAATCTGCAAGGGAGCTAATCCGATATTTGTACATTGCTCTCGGATCCCTGGCAGAAATAGAGACACAACTCGGAATCGCCAAAAGACTTGGGTATTTTACTGATTCTTATGAGTTAAAAACTCAATCATTTCGCATAAAAAGGATGACTATTAAACTTATCCAGAGTTTAAGAAACCGTCAAAACAATCCCTGACACTCTCATCTATAAACCCAAATTATTCACGCCATTCACGCCATTCACGCTATTCACGTTATTCACGTTATTCACGATATTCACGCTATTAACATATCACTTCTGTTTCTCAAAAACGTCAACCTCCCTGAAAAACACCGGTCCGTGTCCGCCGCTTTCGCTTACAAACATCAGGTAGCGGAAGTTGGTTGGAGGATCCATCACGAACTGACATACGGCTTTGCCTCCTCCCCAGAGGTCGATAGGCCTGGCCAATGCAATGAATGACCAGCCTGCGTTGGAAGGATTACCGGTGAAAGCAGGATCTGCTTTATCTGGATAGCCCCATACCGAATAAGACTGAGCTCCGCGTGCAAGATCGAGAGAGGAAAAGATATGCAGGCTGTCGATGTCGATGGATTTCTGAAGATCGATCACCAACCTCCCTTCTCCTTCATCGTACCAGATGTCGCGGGCCGAGTCGCCTGGCATCAGGTCGAACATTCCGTCGTTGATCACCGAAACGGGAATGGAAGACCAGGGTTTACGGTTTGCGTCATCTAACTCGCTTCCGAGGTAATTCACGGTAACGCCATTCGGCTTCAGCACACTCGCATAATCTTTGGTGGTGACCTTCACCGGCAACTCATCAACCGTTCTTTTTCGTGTAGCCGCTACGGAAGCTGCAGGGGTCATCTCTTCAGTTACATACCGCTGTTCCATGTTCAGCTGAATGGGCTTCCGGCCTGAGAAGTCATCGTAAAGTGGCTGAACAGGCTGAACCTCATCAAATGCATTGTTGGCAAGGGTCATGGCAAAGATTTTTACTGAAGGATCTTCCGGCAGCTGAACCGAGCCAGTAGTTGGATCAATATCCAGTTCATACTTGAAAAGATAGGCGTAACGGTATGGAATGTTCGCCGTGTCGTTGTGAAGGTGAGGTGCAAACCAGGCGACCTCATCCCGTTTGATGAACCCTGGTTCAATACGGCTCACCTGTCCATACTGGTCCCAGATGCGCTTGTCATACTGTCCGATGTTTCCCGAATATCCCTGGACCCGGATGCTCTGCTTGGATCGTCCGGACTTGAAGGTGACAGTTGTGTCTGCCGCCGCAGAAGCCAGGATATAAAGTTTATTGAATTGGCCGGTTTTCGGAATCTCTACCTTTTGTCCGTCGCAGGCAAGGGCATTCAGTTGCCAGCCGGCAACGCCTCCCAATACAAACCGGATGCCATCGACTGTGATCTCCTCAGGAAACAGTTCGGCAGGGATCGAAGGAGAACTCTTCCCAAAACTGCTGAAAGTACGCAATGAATCGGGGGAGACGACATCCTCGTTATAAAAGAAGGAGACCGGAGACGAGGTGGTAAGAGCAAGGGTGTCGGAAGAAGGCATCAGGGTAATCATAAAACTCTTCAGTTCAAAAGGAGTGAGGGAGAACTGCAGGAGACCTTTTTTTGGAACAAGGCTTTGTAGTTCTTTCTCCTGCCCATCCACCTCGCTGGCTGATGCAATGAATCCGGGCATGGTGAGGGTGACATTTGAGATTGATTCTCCAAAAAGTTCCTGCACGCGGACGATCACACGTTTCCCATTTTCCTGAAGTTTCATCGCCCTGATAGCAACCTGTGAGGTGTCAAGCGAAGCAAGCGAGAGCTTTTTCCCCAGGAAGCCGGGATGTGAAGTAGTACGGAATGCGATCAGTGGCTGATTGACGGCTCTTCCCTGCCATTCGGAAAGTCCGCTTCGCCAATCCCCGGCATGGCCATAGATTCCGAAGGTAAAGTTGTGAGTCCCCCAATCCTGGGTTGCCTGGTCGTGGTACTCGTTGGTATAGGGTGTATGGAGCAATGTAAGCCGAAGGGTAAAGTCGTTGGGCATATCCGACCCGAACTTGCAGTCTTCGAGGATGGTTATACCAAACTTTCCTGAACGGTCGGTGAGGTCGAACCATTCGCGGGAGGGGACTTCATACTTCTTCTCATGGTTTATCGGACGCTCAATCGTGCCGAGCCCCAGGTTATAGGTTGCCTGGTTGTTGCTGGCTGTTAGCGGGAAAGATGCTTTCAGGCTGACACCTTTCGACTGCCATGCCACTTCGTTGTCAATTATGATCCTTTTTCCGGACTCGCCGGAAGTCAGGCTGACCCATTGGGTGAAATGAGAGTTCCGCGACACCCGTTCGATCTTGTACGTTTTTCTAACCGGTCCGTCTTCCACCAGGGATGTCTTGGCCTGACCTTCAACAAAACCGATGGGGGGCTTCTGCCTGTCGTTCCAATCCATGTTCCATGCAGGCCAGTACCGTGGGTGTTCCTTCAGAAATTCCAATTTCATATTTCCCGACAACAGCTCTTTTTCGAGGTTCTTATCCAGGATGCTGTGAATGTTTCCATTGGTATTGATGAGGATGCGGTAAGAATCATTCTCGAGGCTAAGTCGTCCGGCCCGGAGCGATGAACCGAGAGCTGATGGTTGTTTGGAGTTCCGTATATCATAGCAGGCCAATCCCAGAGATTGTATGCGGGCGAGGAAAAGAAGCTGAATACCGGTCTTGGTCCGGCTGATGATCTGGCTCAATGCCTCTTCTCCGTCAGGACCGAAAACCCTGACAAAGTCGGGTGCGCCATCCGGATATTCAAGTGTTGCTTCCACCACATCTTCCCTTTCGATGGAGAGCGGGTTGTAGACCACAAGAGGGATTCCCGCTGAAGTGGTCTCCATCGCACGGATCACTGCGCCGGCAGAACTCTGCAGAACACCTGAAAACATGTTCAATGCCAGCACTTCGTCATTCCATGCATATTCGTAAGCCGAAGGGATGGAGGTTCCGGGAAGGATGTCGTGCATCTGACAGCCCAACACCAGCCACCACGCCTCATTCAGCCTCTCTTTCGGATAGGGAATGGCTCCCAGGTAATCGGCCATTACGGCCAGTGGCTCAGCCGACTGGGCCAGGAGTTCATTTTTTCGGTTCCACCTCTTCATGTAAGCCTGTGAAGTGATAGACCCTGATGAATGCTCAGTGAGCAAAAGGTCTCCGGAATAGGAGGGGAGTTTCGCAGCCTGTTCGGGGGTGAGGTCGCGAAACAGCTGGTCGCTGGAGGAGAGGTAGACCTGGATCTTGCTGTCGGGATGGTTCAGACTGCCTACGGCATGTTGAACATCTTCTTCGCGGGGAGCTCCTCCCACATCACCTACGCCGTAGTAACGGAAGTCGGCATAAACGCCATATTTCCGGCCATTCTCCAGCACCCTTCCCGACCAATAAGCAGAGGTGTCGAGTCGCTCCTGAATCCCGCTGGTGTAAGAGGTTGCATTCAGCGCAGAGAGAATGCCTTTGCCATCAGGACCTGTCCAGGTGCCAACGGCGAAGGGGATCCCGTTGGCAGATCCCCACGAGAGCTTCTGTGTGGAGAAGCCTTTCAGTCCGCAGTGATTCAACACACTGGGAAAATGAGCCTGGAAGCCGAAGCAGTCGGGAAGCAGAAAATCCACACTCTCCTTTCCATATTCTGACCTGAAATAGTTATTTCCGTAAAGAACCTGCCTGATGATCGATTCGGGAGAGGGGACATTCGGATCGCATTCATCCACAGACGACCCGCCTACGAACCATCTGTCGCGGATGATCCATTTTTTCAGCTCCATATACCGTTCGGGATAATACTCCTTCATCATCCTGTAACGCCTGGCTCCACTGAAGGTGAATACATAGGAAGGGTATTTCTCAAACCGGTCGAAATTCTCATCCATCGTGGCTTTCAGGAAATCGTTGATAGTCGATTCATAGTCCCAGCGCCATTCGGTATCCAGGTGGGCATATCCAACCGTATAAAGGACAGGTGTGCGGGAGAGATTGTACAAGGGTGTTTGGAGAGGCTGGGATAGCCCAGGGTTGGCAAGGCTAAGCCCGGCAAACAAAATCAATATCACATAACATCTTTTCATATACCTGTTTTGGTGTCAGAATCCTTCTCTAGCAAAAATACGGAAATCCGCTGAAATCCCGATTTTTTCAATCACCCCGGAGGGAGGTAAGAGAAAGTTTACGACCTTTGCACGGCAAATCAACCCTTTACCAAAAAACTAAAAAGAGATTAATATGAGAAATTTATTGATAGTAGTAACCCTGGTTATTGCAGGTCTCACATCCTGTGGGCCTAAAAACCAATACAAAATTATCGGCTCCATTACCGGCATCGATTCAGGCCTTGTTTACCTGCAAAAGCGCGATGGCGGCGAATGGAAAATTATTGACTCTGCCGAGCTCGTTTCCGGAAAATTTAACATCAAGGGGGCCATTGAGAGTCCTGAGTTATGGTATCTGACCGTAAAAGATGCAAAAGTATATGTGCCGTTATTTGTAGAAAATTCTACCATCACCGTCGATATTTTGGCTGACAGCCTTGAAGGAACATCGATCAAAGGGTCTCTCTCTCAAGGTGTTTATGAAGACTACCTCAAGAAGATGGAGCCCATCAGTGAAGAGATGAATGCAATCTACATGGAATACAAGAGCGCCCGTGAAGCTGGAGACGAAGTGGCTATGGCTGCTGCCGATTCAATGTACGAAGCGGTTGAAGCTCGTCAAAAAGAGGAGATCCTTGCTTTCGCTATGGAGAATAACACCAGTGTGGTAGCTCCCTATTTGATCTATCGGAATGCCTATATGTTTGATCTTCCGGCGATGGAAGAGGCTGCCCTTGCGATGGACACCGCCCTGAACGCATCTACTTACATGAAAGATCTCACCAAGCAGATTGCCATTCTTAAGGCCGTTGAGATTGGACAGCCCGCTCCCGATTTTACCCAGGCTGATACGGCTGGAAATCCGCTGACCCTCTCTTCACTGAAGGGAAACGTGCTGCTGATTGATTTCTGGGCTTCCTGGTGTGGTCCCTGCAGGGCTGAAAATCCCAATGTTGTGGTTGCGTGGCAGAAGTATCACAACAAAGGTTTCGACATTCTGGGAGTATCTCTCGATAAGAGCCGCGACAAATGGCTGGAAGCGATCCAGGCAGACAATCTCACCTGGAACCAGGTTTCAGACCTCCAGTATTGGAACAATGAAGCGTCAAATCTTTACGGTGTACGTTCGATTCCTTCCAACGTGCTGTTAGACAAAGATGGAATTATCATAGCGCGCAACCTGCGAGGAGAAGATCTGACCAATAAACTTGAAGAGATCTTCGGACCTGCAAAATAATCGTTAAATCAACTTTATTAATATGAAAAGAGTCGTGTTGATACTCTTGTTGATTGGGCCATTTCTAGGGATGGCCCAATCAACATACACACTTCAGGGAAAGCTGGATGGCCTCCCAAATCAGAAGATCTACCTGTTGAGTTTCTATGGTGAAAAAAATGCACTCATTGATTCTGCACAAACGAATGATATGGGCAATTTTTCATTCACGATGCCTGCCACTCTTGCTCCGGGATTATACCGTACCAGCTGGGGAAAGGAGACGTATGTTGACCTGGTTTTCAACCGCGAGAACATTCGCTTCCGCACCAATGCCGGGAATGCGTCCGACAGCCTTGTGATCATCGAATCAGTGGAAAACAAAATTTTCTACGATTTCATGATGGCCGACCGGGTTAGTCAGACGAAGCTTGAACTGCTCCAGCCGATCGTGGATTACTATCCTGATCAGGATGTTTTTTATTTCAATGCCATTGCAAACTATGAACAGGTTCAGCGCAGACAGGAGTTCATTCTGGATTCCCTGAAGAGAGGCTTTCCGGACTCTTATGCGGTTAAGATCCTTTCACATTACAGCACCCCGTTTCTTCCGGCATCACTTTCGCACAACTCGCGGCTGGTATTTCTGAAGCAGCACTATTTTGATCTGGTAGATTTTACCGACACCTCCCTGTTGCGGTCCAATGCCTGGCCCAACAAGGCAATTTCGTACCTGGCGTTATACAGCAGTAACCGGCTTTCACAGAAACAGCTGGAAGGAGAATTTATCAAAGCGGTCACGGTAATGCTCAGTAATGCCGGTGAAAATCCCGAGATCTTCAAATTTTTACTCGATTACCTTGTGAGTGGATTTGACAAGTATCATTTTGAAGATGTGATCGCCTACCTGGCGGAGAATTTCCAGGATCCCTTCTCCTGCGAAGATCAGGAAAAGAAATCGGAATTGCAGAAGAAGCTCGATACTTTTAAAAAAATTGCGATCGGCCAGCCGGCTCCCGAATTTGAGATTCCCGATACCAAAGGCCTGCCGGTGAAACTTTCGGGCATCGACGCTGAATATACCCTGTTGATTTTCTGGTCGAGCGAATGCGGCCATTGTACCCAGATGCTGCCCAAAGCGAAGGCTCTCTATGAAGCACAGAGTCCAAAACGGTATGAGGTTGTGGCAATCTCGATCGACACCAGCCGGTCAGAATGGATGCAGGTGGTGAATGAAGAGAAACTGAACTGGATCAACGCCTCCGAACTGAAAGGATTTGACGGCAAGTCGGCCGACCTGTATAACATCTACGCCACACCTACAATGTTCCTCCTCGATCGCGATAAGAAGATCGTCTCCAAACCGATCAGTTATCGGGAGTTGGAGGTGGCGTTGAGGCAGCAGGGATTGCTGTAAAGTACGAAGTACGAATTACGAAGTACGAATGCAAGTATGACCGCTAAATTTCTTCATTCTATGGGGAGTATCCTAAAGTCGCCAATATTCCGGAAAGGATCTGTCATATTGCTTCACCCACTGAGCCTGTCGCTGATCGCAACGATCATCATTCTGCTGATTTTTCCGGTTAACATCCCAAAGTACCGGCTTAATATTGTGGAAAGTAACAGAAGTAAAGAGCCTGATGTTGTTTATTGGGAAGATCTTGAAGAGGACGGTATCAGCGATTTTGTATTTTTTGGTTATTACCCGATTGGATATACTGTAGCTGCCGTTTACTTCTGGCCGTCGGGGAGAGTCAAAGAGTGGGATATCCCTGGTAAACCCATCAATCTGATAGACAACCATTTTTTTACGATTGGACAAGTTATGCCTGGCGGAGGAAAAGAGATTTTTGTCTTTTCCCAGTCTCATGATTCGGTATTCTTAAACCGTATTACTGATTTCTCTGATCAACGACCCAACTGGGAGCAGAGGTTCATTGCCACATGCAGATTGGTCAATGGAGCATATGACATCATCATTGTCTTTCCCCGGTTGGAAGACCTTGACGGAGATAGTATCAAAGAGTTGATTTTCGGTATTAATACAGGTTTTTCGATCGCTCCAAGGGCGTTGTTCATCTATAACTTTAAGATGGATACCATCTATCGTTCCATTGAAACCGGTAGCTATCTCTCTGATTTTCTGATAGCTGATATCACCGGGGATCAGAAGAAAGAGATCATCACCATGGGTTATGCCCCTCAAAACATTCTTGACACGGTAGTTACCTACCACGACAGCAGCAACTGGGTCATGGTTTTTGACGATAAACTTCGTCTGATCTTTGCGCCGGCCGAATTCGAAGGCAGGACCGGGTCAACTTCTGCAATCGGGTTGCCATCACCTGCAGGTGAAAAATTGCATGTTTTGTGGGTTACTCCCACAAGCAATCCTCACCAGGTGCAGCTATTCCGGATCACAGAGGATGGCGAAAAGAGATTTGTGAAGGAGTTTTCTGAATTTGACAAAAAACAGACTGTGGGAGAAAATCTTCTTATGCAATTTAATAACGAATTTAAATGGGTCTTCCCATTGAAAAACGGGGATATCTGTTTGTTTGATACCACATTCAGAGATCCGGAGGTTATTCATCTTAACCAACCCATTACCTATCTTAAACCGATGGATGTGGATCTGGACGGGATTCCAGAGTTTCTCGCGATAGATGAAGTATTAAATACCCTGACCATCTACCGGAATGATTTCAGCCATCCTGCATCTGTCAACGTTGAATTTTGGGGCATTCAACATACAATATTTTCTCTGAAAAAGATCGGACCCATGGTGTCAATTCTTTGCATAAGCACCGGGAATTTGCATTATAAGTTATCTTACCTGGTAAATCCATACTGGTATACGCGTCCTGCAATCTGGGCGGCCATCTGGTTCACTGTATTTCTTTTCACATCGCTGATCAGAAAGATCCAGCGGATCCAGATTGAGAAACGTTTCGCTACCGAAAAAAAGATCACCGAACTCCAGCTTAAGATCGTGAAGAACCAGATGGATCCGCACTTTACCATGAATGCCATCAACTCCATCATCGCAGCAATCCGACAGAAGGATCAGGATAGCGCTGCACAAAGCCTGATGCATTTTTCGCAAATGTACCGTTCTCTGGTGCTTTCAGGCGACAGGATTCAAAGAAGCCTGGCGGAGGAGTTGGAGTTCACGAAAAATTATCTGGAACTGGAGAAGTTTCGGTTTAAAGATCAATTCGGTTACCAATTTGAGATCGCACCGGAAACGAATCTCAGCATGGAGATTCCTAAGATGATTGTTCAAACGCCTGTTGAGAATGCCGTAAAGCATGGGCTTCTTCACCGGGAATCGGGAGGGCTGCTGACAATCAGGGTAATCCATGTTGATCATTTTCTCCGGATTGAGGTGGAAGACAACGGCATCGGGCGTCAGGCATCTGGCACCAGGACTTCCACCGGCACCGGAAAGGGGCTTCAGATCATGCAGGAGTTCCTGGACCTGTACGAAAAGATTACCGGAACCAGCATTCCCTGGGAGGTGACCGATCTGTCTGATGATTCGGGAAAGCCGGCGGGAACCAGGGTGGTGATAACAATACCAGTTTCATGAAGTCAGAAGAGAGAAGCCAGAAGTCAGAACTGGAAGCTTGAAGGAGGAAATGTGAAATTTCAATTATAATTGAAGAAATTACAATATTTGAGTAAAGTATAAATTATAATTGAATGAAGGCATCCAACTATAAATTTCCTGAAGCCGTATATTTCAAGGGGGGATTACATTGAGAAGCTGATTCCTTTCATTGATGAAATTCAGGACATTAAACATTTTGAAAAGGCACTCCGAAGTTTACTGGCACTCGGGAGATATGATATTTTTTGTACAGGAAGTAATGCGCAGTTGCTATAGGCGGACATAGCCGGACATTTAAGCGGGAGATCTCTTGAAGTAAAGATATTTTCCCTCTCCTACAAGGAATTCCTTCAGTTTCATAAGATGGATGACAATGCCGGAAGCCTTGAGAATTATTTAAAATACGGAGGGCTGCCCTACCTGATAAATTTACCTCTTGAAGACCATATTATTTTTGATTATCTGAAGAATATTTACGCTACCATTCTGTACAAAGATGTTGTTGGGAGACAACATATACGTAATACATATTTTCTCGAAAACCTGGTGAAATATGCCGCCGATAACATAGGAAACATTGTTTCGGCGAAACGGATCAGCGATTTTCTAAAATCCCAGCGTACTGACATTTCCACCCAGGTTGTTTTAAACTACCTGACACAATTAACGAATGCATTCATGCTATTCAAAGTAAGCCGGGCAGACTTATATGGTAAAAAGATATTCGAGAGCTCGGAGAAATACTATTTTGAAGATCTTGGATTACGTAATTCAATAAGTGGGTACCGGCAAGCGGATATTGGCAAGGTACTTGAGAATGTGGTGTACCTTCATCTGTTGATTTCCGGTTATGACGTGAACATCGGGGTTTCGGGCAACAAGGAGATTGATTTTATTGGGACAAAGAACGGCGAGAAAATATACGTTCAGGTCACCTATTTATTGCCGGATCAAACAACCATTGATCGGGAATTTGGAAACCTGTTGAAGATCAAAGACAATTATCCCAAATACGTGGTATCAATGGATGAGATACATGGGAATACGTATCAGGGTATCCGACAATTGCATGTGCGCGATTTTTTACTGGCAGGTTGAAGATTAATTCAAGATGATTTCCAATGATAACATTTTCGGAGGGGACTGAAGATTCAAGACAGAACTACTATTCAATTGTTTTCAACAATCGTTATGTGTTCTCAGCACAAAAAGTATATTTGAAGCATAATATTGCTTCATGTACGAGATCCTCCTGCTGAACGATCTGAATCCCGGGAAACTGCGAAAACAGTTTGACAAAACTTTGGAAGAGCTGGCTTCAGGGAATTTTACAGCAGCAGAAGTAAAGAAAATGACGGGGACGGGATTTTACCGTGCCAGGCTTGACAAGGAAAACCGTCTGTTATTCAGCTTCGGCCGCCATCAGGAAAAAAATTACCTGCTGGTCCTTGAGCTGATCCTGAATCACAATTATGCCGGTTCCCGTTTTCTGCACGGCGCAACAATTGATCAATCAAAGCTGGTGCCTCTGAGTGATACAACACCCCCGGCGGAGGATGTTGTAGCGATGCAATACGTCAATCAACGCTATCCTAAATTCCATCTGCTCAATAAATTTCTCTCCTTTGACGACACGCAGGAAGAGATCCTTAACTACCCATTGCCCCAGATCATCATCGGATCAGCCGGAAGCGGTAAAACCGCGATAACACTTGAGAGGATGAAAACCCTGAAAGGGAGGATCCTCTATGTGACACTTTCCTCTTATCTTGCAGAGAACTCCGCGCGCTGGTATTATTCGAATAATTACGAAAATGAAACCCAGGAGATCGATTTCCTCTCTTACCGCGAATTCATTGAAACCATTCGCATCCCCGAAGGGAAAGAGATGGATTTCAGGTCGTTTGAAAGGTGGTTCTTCGGTTTCCGGCAATCTACCCGTCTCAGGGATGCCCATAAAGTGTATGAAGAGTTTCGGGGAGTGATCACCGGAATGGATATTACAAAAGAGTATCTCTCCGCAGATGAATACCTTTCACTCGGGGTGAAACAATCCATTTTCCTGGCCGCCGAACGGGAAACCGTCTATCACCTGTTTGAAAAATATCTGCATTTCCTGAAGGAAGAGGGGTTTTACGACATCAATATATACACGCACAACCTGCTGGACTTTTGTCATCCGGTCTATGATTATATCATTGTGGATGAGGTACAGGATCTCACTAACATTCAGCTTTTTCTTATCCTGAAGTCGTTGACTAAAACGGGAAATTTCATCCTGTGCGGGGATGCCAACCAGGTAGTGCACCCCAACTTCTTTTCATGGTCGCACCTTAAGACTATGTTCTATCAGCAGGATTTCAAGGGCGATGACATTCGCATTCTTCATGCCAATTACCGGAATACAGAGGTTGTTTCAAATCTTGCCAACCGACTGTTAAAGATTAAGATTGCCCGATTCGGATCATTGGATAAGGAGAGCAACTACCTGGTTAACACCGTTTCACAATCGGAAGGTGAAATGGTATTCCTGGAAGAGAAACATAAAATGGTTACCGAACTTGCCGCCAAGACACGCAAATCGGTCAATTATGCCGTTCTGGTTTTGAGGAATGAAGACAAGGCCAGGGCTGGTAGCATCTTCCCGTCCCCGCTGCTTTTCTCGGTGCAGGAATCCAAAGGACTGGAGTACGAGAACATCATTCTTTATAATTTTATATCGGATAATGCCGCAGAATTCAACAGCATCTGCGAGGGAGTAAATGCTGAGCATATGAACGGGGAAGATCCGGTATACTCCAGGGGCCGGGATAAGAGCGATAAATCTATCGATGCATACAAATTTTACATCAATTCTCTCTACGTAGGCATCACAAGGGCTGTTAAGAATGTCTACATCGTGGAACAAACCCGCGGACACAAACTGATCCACTTGCTGGGGGTCTCGGAAGAGATGCGGGAGAGAGTAATCAAAGAAGATATTTCTTCAGCGGAAGACTGGAAGCGGGAAGCCAGGCGACTGGAGAAAATGGGAAAATCGGAGCAGGCTGATGCTATCCGGAAAAACATACTGGTCACCGCCACCCCGAACTGGGAACCCATGACCAATGAAAAGTATATAGCGTTGCGGAATGAAGCCTTCGACCCGGAACATTTCAATAAGAAAGCCAAGGACCAACTGTTTGACTTTGCACTGATACACAATCAAACGTATATCCTGGAGAAGCTGGCTGCATTAAATTACCGGCGGGCCGAAAAATATGAAAACGAACGCGGTTCCATCTTCCGCAGGTATTACCAGTATTATCGCGATGATAACCTGAAGATGGTGGCACAGGAGGTGAATAAGTACGGGATTGATTACCGTGATATCTTCAATTTTACACCCCTGCATGCTGCCGCATACGCCGGAGCGGAGAAGATTACAGCCTCCCTTCTGGAGAACGGGGCAAATCCCGACTTGCCTGATACATTCCACAAAACACCGGTACAGATCTCTCTTCAACAGGCTTATATCAGTAAGGAGTACGCCAGTCACCGGCTCAGAAAGATTTACCCGTTGTTGCTCTCCGATGCCCTGAGCTTGCAGGTGGACGGACAGCTGATCAAGATAGATCCCCACAAGATCGAATACCTGATGGTGCATCTCTTCATTGCCGTCCAATCCAGCATCATCCAATCCAAAAATTTTTATGAGTCATACGGGATCCGGGTCGATGACTTCCTAAACAATCTTAAACCTTTTCCTGAAAGCGTCTTGCCTGCATACCGTAAGAAGCGGGAATACTGGCTTGCATTGCTGGCAAAACACGAGACCGGCAGTCGTAATCCATATAACAAAAAGCTGTTCCGAAGGATAGAGCGTGGGGTATATGTCTTAAATCCCGGTATGTTGATCCGGTATCGCGATACCTGGACCCCCGTAAAGGATATTATTGACAGCCAGGGGATCACACTCAAGGAATTGAAAGAACACTCAAAAGAAAAGCAGAGAAAAGAGATGGAAGCATGGAGCAAGAAATATGAAAAAGAGAAGAAAAAGCGAGAGCGCGAAGAGGAACTGAGACGGCAGGGCTACGGGTATTACAGAGATCCATTCTTATGAAGAAACATCACAAACAACCATTATTATCCCCTGAAAAATACATCCGCACCCGGGCCAGAACGCTGCCTGTCGGCTCTTGTTATATCAACGATAACTGGAGAGAATCGGGATATGCAACGATTCTGGTGACCAGGATACACATCAACGGCAACGTTACACATGGAGCCTATATGGTTGATCTGTACTGTCTTGGAGTAAAAGACTCCTTCTGGAAATTCAATGAGCATCCAAAGGATTTTCATGAACTTCTCGACAAGCAACAACGGGAAAATGATTCCGGAATCAGGATGAGGAAAGTAGATTACCAGCTGGTGCATAATATTATCTATGGGGCTATTGCGTTTGCTGAAGAATTAGGTTTTCACCCGCATAAAACGTTTGACCTGCCAAAATACATCCTGGAGGAAGATACGGATAATATCAAGCTGATCGATATTGAATTCGGATATAAAGGAAAGCCGCTTTACATTTCCAGTCCCGAAAACCCCGGCGAAAAAATCAGAGTGCTTCCACACCTGGAGAAAAAGCTGGGGCAGGGCAATTACTATTTCATCACCGAGGCAGAAGCAGAGGAATTTTTCGAACGCGAAGAGGAAGATGAGAGTGACGAGATGGATTACCATAACCCAGAGGTAAAAAAGAACCTGATCCTGGATTTCGTAAGCCTTGCAAGTAGTCCGAAAAAGTTTCTAAAGAGAAATCTGGAAAAAATTGGGGAATTAATGGAAAAAGCCGATATAATTTTCTTCGTATATATGGTCACAGTGGATGAGCAAAAAAAAGCATCAGCAGCCATTGGAGAACTTTTCGACTTCAGCATAACCAGTGAGGTTCTTTCCGACAGCTTACTTTTTGGAAAAATGGAGCCTCCCGCAAACAGCAAGGAGATTGCGAAACAAGCCGAACGATTGTACCATATGGCAACCTCTGAACAATGGAAAGAAGGCTTAACCGAGGTCGATAAAATGAGAATTCAGTATCCGGAAATACCTGTATTTCAATACCTCTACCTAAAATTCATGGAATTGAAAACGGGCTTGAGAAACCTCCTGCCACAACTAGAAATACTCACCAACCAGAACCCTGCTTATCTTCCTTTCGCTTATATGTATGCCTCGGCTTTTATCCTGAACAACCCCAACAAAACATCATATGGGATTTCCGAGGAGCTTTACCTTAAAAACTTTTACCCCGGGCGCTCCTCATTTTGTCGGGAGGAGTTTCTGCTATTTATTCATCTGCTCATTCTCAATTATGGACTTTCAGGTGAAATGTTAATGGTGGAAGAGATGTTGCTGTTAATGGGACGACGGTACCCTGGATTAATGCATGATGAATTACTTTTCGAGGCGAAGATTGGCAAAATACCCTTCGTCGTGGCATGGTGTGAGAATTGGATTAAAGAGAATCCCTGACAAGAGAAAAACTTCGTCATTCTAAGCTCTAACTTCCAGTTCTAACCTCTGACTTCTGACCTCTAACTTCGCAACTGCTTAAGCAGTTGCGGCACTCCAACCGTCGCTTTCTCCCTCATCACTTCCAGGTTCAACACATATGGATCAGCTACGGCTGCAGGATCTATCAGGTATTTCGGGATGTCATGCGGTGCATGATGAAGAAGTCCGGCTGCCGGATAAACCTGCAGAGAGGTTCCGATAACAACCAGGATATCCGCCTTACGAACAATTGTTCCTGCTATCATGATATTGGGGACCTCTTCCCCGAACCAAACGATATGCGGCCTTAGTTGCGATCCTTTTTCACAAAGGTCACCCAGTTTCAGTTCCCATCCGCCGAGGGTGTGTACAAGCGACGGATCAATGGTTGAGCGCACCTTCTTCAGCTCTCCGTGGAGATGTAACACCTTTGTTGACCCAGCCCTTTCATGAAGGTCATCCACATTCTGAGTGACAATCTCAACGTCGAAATCTTTCTCCAGGTCAGCAAGAGCATAGTGAGCAGCATTTGGGTCAACCTCATACAGCTGTTTCCGTCGCATGTTATAGAAATCGAGAACCAGCTGCGGATTCTGAGCCCACGCAAAGGGGCTTGCGACCTCTTCAATACGATGATTATTCCACAACCCATCGGCATCACGGAAAGTCTTGATCCCACTCTCGGCACTGATGCCGGCGCCGGAAAGAATGACAATTTTTTTCATGCAGAAATGTTTATTCAAAGATCGGTAAAAAGATGTTAGAACTTTAATTCCTATCTTTGCCTCCTTTTGAAAATGCAACTTTCATGTTTAATTACATCAAAGGAAAGTTAACCGAACGGAACCCGGCCTTTGCCGTTATCGACTGCAATGGCGTCGGTTATCTTCTCAACATTTCTCTGAACACTTACTCGCGGATCGGGGAGGTGGAGGCGTGCCTGCTTTATGTTCATCTGGTGGTGCGTGAAGATGCCATGATTCTGTTTGGATTTGCTGATCAGGAGGAGAGAGAGCTTTTCCGCCAACTCATCAGCGTATCGAGTGTGGGAGCAAACACGGCACGTATAATTCTCTCATCACTTTCGCCGCAGGAAGTCGTTCAGGCTATTGCAATAGCAAATGTTCCACTCTTACAGAAAGTTAAAGGGATTGGAGCCAAAACAGCTCAGAGGATTGTGGTGGATCTTAAAGACAAGGTGGGAAAGGGGTTTGCCTCTCAAGAAAAATTGGGATTCATGCACAATACTAAAAAAGATGAAGCGTTATCTGGTTTAATAATACTGGGCTTTCCAAAGATGCTTGCAGAAAAAACTCTGACCAAGATCATCGAAAAGGAAGGGACAGACGTTACGGTGGAAGAGCTGATAAAATTTGCGCTCCAAATGCTTTGATTTGTGAGGAACTTTACTGATTTGCCTACATACCGTTCTGTCTACCTGCTTCTTTTACTGGTTTTCGGCTGCCAATCCTGGTTGCAGGCATCAGCTGGTGAAGGTAGTGTGTTTGAGACAGGTACGTTCCTACCCGATACCACTGCGATCGATACTACGTTGACTTATCCCTTTACTCCTGAGATGATTGACCCTTCCAATCCGGAAGTCCATCCGCTCTACCTTCAAAATCCTTCCAACATCACCACCGAGATCGTCTATGATCCCGAAACACGCCAGTATGTCAAGATTTACAAGATCGGCGACCAGACATACCGGATCCCTACCACCCTCACCTTCGACGACTATCAGGAAGAGGATATGGAAGCCATGGTACAGAGCTACTGGAAGGAGCGGGCCGAAGCAGCCAGCATCGACAACAGCGGCGGACTGATCCCGAAGATCCATATCCCCGGGAAGGTATTTGAAACCATCTTCGGTAATAACACGGTTGATATCAGGCCCCAGGGATCTGCTGAGATCAAATTCGGCATCGTGTCGAACAAACGCGACGACCCTGCCCTAAACACCCGCCAGCGCAGGCAGACCAACTTCGACTTCGATGAACGGATCCAGATGAACGTTATCGCCAAGATCGGGGATAAGATTGAGTTCAAGGTAAGCTACAACACGGAAGCTACGTTTGATTTTGAAAACAAACTGAAACTGAAATACGAGGGAAAAGAGGATGAAATCATCCAGCTGATTGAAGCCGGGGATGTCAATATGCCTCTCTCCAGCACGCTCATCCGTGGGACAGAGGCACTCTTTGGCATCAAGACGAAATTGAGGTTTGGCCGGACAACCATCACAGCCCTCTATTCCCAGCAAAAGAGCGAAACAAAGAATATCACGGTAGAAGGATCGGCTCAGCGGACCGAGTTCAGCATCCGCGCGGATGAATACGAAGAGAACCGTCACTTTTTCCTGGCACAGAATTTCCGCGACACATATACACAATCACTCAAAGACTTGCCCATCATCGGTACCAATGTCAACATCCTGAAAATTGAAGTGTGGGTGACCAACATTGGGGCGGCGGTTACGGAAAACAGGAACATCATTGCGTTCCAGGACCTTGGAGAAATCAATCCCTACAATACAGTGAATTTTGAGGGTATTCCGGGGCGGGGTTATCCCGACAACAATTCCAACACTCTCTTTAGCCGGCTCATGCCAACTCCCGCTGATACGGCCAAAGTGCGGAACATCAACGTCGTATCTGAGTACCTCAAAGGAGCCCCGTTTTTCCTCACGTCGGGGATCGATTTTGAGAAGGTGGAGAGCGCCAGGAAGCTGTTGCCAACGGAATACTCGTTCAATTCCAAACTCGGTTTTATTTCGCTCAACACCTCCCTGAATCCCGACCAGATACTGGGTGTCGCCTATCAGTATCAGCTTGTTGGTGATCCCAAAGTCTACCAGGTTGGAGAGTTCTCTGACGGAGGGATTGTGACACCTCAGGCACTCATTATCAAGTTGCTGAAAAGTACTGCCCTCAACACACGCGTACCGCTCTGGAAGCTGATGATGAAGAACGTTTACCCGCTGGGAGCCTACCAGGTTCAGCCCAACGATTTCACACTCAATATTCTCTACTCGGGAAATGCGAACGGCGTGCCAACAGCTTACCTTGAAGAGACCCGTGTAAAAGGGATCCCTCTGATCCGTGTCCTGAACTGGGATAACCTCAACCAGCAACTCAACCCGCCAGCCGACGGACTGTTTGACTTCATCGACAATGCCACCACTCAGGGAGGGACTATCCAGTCATCGAACGGCCGCGTCTTCTTTACCGTTCTTGAACCTTTCGGAAAAGATCTTCGCGATTCGATTTTCGATCCTGCCGACCCGAAAGGCTCCATGGAGCTGGCCGACAAATACTGTTTCGATTCGCTCTATACCGTAACGAAGACGATGGCAAGGCAGTATCCCGATAAAAACAAGTTTGTGCTGGAAGGGTTCTATAAGTCCTCTACCGGTTCAGAGATCTCGCTGAATGCACTCAACGTGCCCCAGGGTTCTGTAAGGGTTTATGCCGGCGGAATCCTGCTGACCGAAAACGTCGATTATACGGTCGACTATACGTTGGGCCGGGTCAGAATCATCAACGAAGGCATCCTGAATTCCGGAACACCGATCAATATCTCTCTTGAAAGCAACGAATTGTTCAACATCCAGACCAAGCGGCTGATGGGTGCGAATGTTGACTTCCGGATGAATAAGAACTTCCAGATCGGAGCTACCATCCTGAACCTCAATGAGCGGCCGCTGACACAAAAAGTAAACTATGGAGACGAACCCATCTCCAACACGATCTGGGGTGTAAACCTGATGTACAGGAAGGAATCGCGGCTTATCACACGCCTCATCGATGCGCTTCCCCTGATATCCACGAAAGCGCCTTCCAACATTTCCATCGACGGGGAGTTTGCCCACTTTATCCCGGGACATTCGAAAGCCATCGGAAGAGCCGGGACCACCTATATCGACGATTTTGAAGGGGCAAAATCAACCATCGACCTCCGGAATGTGGGAACCTGGTTTATGGCAAGTACCCCTCAGGGCCAGACAGATGTGACGATGTTCCCGGAAGCGGCACCTGGTACCGGACTGGCTTATGGGTTTAACCGGGCAAAATTGGGCTGGTATGTAATTGATCCGCTGTTTTATGATCGGAACTCCAGCCTGGTGCCTCCCAATGTGAACAAAACCGAACTCTCCAGCCAGTATGTCCGACAAATCTGGGAATCGGAAGTCTTCCCGAACAAAGAGCCCCTCAATGGCGTTCCTGTTAACCTGGCAGTGCTCAACATGGCATTTTACCCGGCCGAACGCGGAAGCAATAACTACGATGTGCTGCCAACCAGTTATTCAAGGGGAATTGGCCCCGACGGACTTCTGATCGATCCCAACACCCGCTGGGGTGGAATCATGCGCAGGATTGAATCATCTGACTTCGACGCAGCCAATATCCAGTACATCGAATTCTGGATGATGGACCCCTTTGCATATGATTCAACGAACTCGGGAGAACTCTATTTCAACCTCGGCGACATCAGTGAGGATATTCTGCAGGATGGCCGGAAGAGTTTTGAGAACGGGCTTCCTGTCAATGAGATCGTGACCAACGTAGATACCACTATCTGGGGAAGGGTCCCAACGATTCAGGCCCTGGTTGAGGCGTTCGACAACAACCCGGCTTCGAGGCCTTACCAGGATGTTGGATATGATGGATTGAGCGATATAGATGAGCTCTCTTTCTTTGACACCACCTACATCGTAAAACTGAACAATGTTTATGGTCCGGCTTCCCAGGCCTATCAAAATGCCGCGATTGACCCTTCGGCCGACGATTACCACTACTTCCGGGGAAGTGACTACGACAACGACCCCAGGTACGAGAGCGTACTTGAACGGTACAAAAAGTATAACAATACGGAAGGCAACTCCCCTTCAGCGGAGAGTTCCCCCGAAAACTATCCGACCCTGGCAACCACCCTGCCCAACGTAGAGGATATCAACAAAGACAACACCCTCAGCGAATCTGAAAGATATTATCAGTACAAGGTGAAACTTCAACCTGATAAGATGAAGCCGGGGATGAATTACATCACCAACGTCTATGAAGCCACTGACATTCCATTGGCTGACGGTTCCCGAGGAAGGGTGAAATGGTACCAGTTCAAAATTCCTATCCGAACTCCCGACAAGGTTGTCGGAGACATCCAGGGCTTCACCTCGATCCGGTTTATGCGTGTCTTTTTCAAAGGGTTTGAAAAAGAGGTTGTTTGCCGTTTTGCTACCCTGGAGCTAACCCGCGGCGAGTGGAGACGATACGATTTCAGCCTTCTTGCACCCGGGGAGTACATCCCGGATGAATACCAGAACCAAACCATCTTTGACATCAGTACGGTAAGCATTGAAGAGAATGGCAGCAAAGAGCCGATTCCTTATGTGATGCCTCCGGGTATCCAGCGTGAAACGAACTGGGCCTCTACAAACTTCCAGCAGCTCAACGAGCAGTCGATGGCTATCAACGTGTGCAACCTGGTTGACGGAGATGCACGGGCAGCCTATAAGACTGTAGAATTCGACTTCCGTCAGTTCAAGCGGCTAAAGATGTTTGTGCACGCCGAACAGGCCATTCAGAGCCAGGAGTTGAAGAATGGTGACATGACTATATTCATGAGGGTGGGAAGCGACTTCACGGAAAACTTCTATGAGTATGAGATTCCTCTCACATTCACACCATGGGGAACGAGTGCTACGGATCCGGATGCCATCTGGCCCGAGGCCAATGCGTTCGATATTGATCTTGAGCAGTTGGTTCAGGTAAAATATGAACGGATCGTTGAGATGCGAAAACCGGGAAGTACGCTGACCCTTTCCATGCCTTACTCTCATTTCGACGGCAAAAACAAAGTTACGGTGGTAGGTTCTCCAACGATCAGCGATGTGCGAGCCATCATGATCGGGATACGAAATCCGAAAAAGACCTCCAACTCCCAGGATGACGACGGGCAGGCAAAATGTGCCGAGATCTGGGTGGATGAGTTACGTCTCAGCGACTTCAACAAGAAAGGGGGATGGGCCGCTATCGCGCGGGTGGCAGCCGACCTGGCCGACCTTGGACGTGTGCAGCTTACGGGTAGTTACAGCAGTGCAGGATTTGGATCCATCGAACAGAAAACCACAGAGCGACCGATGGAGGCTACTACCATGCTGGGATTTGACACCGATATCGAATTAGGGAAGTTCTTCCCTGAACGTACCGGCATCCGGATACCGATGCACTTCGACTACTCCCTGCAGAAGATCACGCCATTATACGATCCGCTCAACCCCGACCTCTATCTCAACACGGTGATCGATGCAATGGATACCAAGTTTGCCAAAGACTCAGTACGCTCTCTTGCCATTGATTATACCGAACGCAAGAATTTCAACCTGATGAATGTCAGGAAAGACCGAACAACGGATAAGAAAGTACGACCTTACGACATTGAGAACTTTAACGTAAGCTACGCCTACTCTGAAACGTTCCACCGAAGTGCGGATATTGAATACGAATTGCGAAAACGGTATACAGGAGGGATAGGATATAATTTCAGCATCTCCCCAAAGAATGTCAAACCGTTCGACAAGTCAAAATTCCTCTCCCGGAATAAGATATTCCAGCTGATCAAGGACTTCAACATCTTTTACATTCCGAAGAACTTCTCTTTCAGAACGGATATGACACGCGCCTACGACCAGCGGAAGTTTCGGAATAAGAGCAGAGGTATCGTCCCGATGGAGACCTTCTATATCAAGCAATGGGATTGGACCAGGCTGTATGACCTGAAATACGACTTCAGCAAATCGTTGCGACTTAGCTGGGCAGCAAATGCCAGCTCATTCATTAACGAACCCCCCGGAAAAATCGACAAATCATCCCGCGATGAAATCTGGAATGAGATTTTCTCTATCGGGACGATGAACAACTACAGCCAGCAGGCATCCATCACCTGGGAAATTCCCTTCGCGAAAATCCCGTTGCTCAACTGGATCAATCTGACAGCGGGGTACCAGTCGGGATACCGCTGGTCGGCAAGCCCGGTTTCGGTGCAGGCCAAACTGGGGAATATGATCGAAAACAATGCGACCTATGCCCTGAATGGAGGCATCAATCTGGTCAACCTGTACAACAAGATCCCTTACCTGAAACAGATCAACGCAGGGAAGAAAAAGCCGTTGGATCAGCGCTCCATGATGCCTGGTCAGCCTGGAGGAAAGAATGCCGCCCAGATGCAGAAAAATGCTCCTGACAGCCTGCTGCCGGAGAAGCCCAAGTTCAATGTGGGGAAATTCCTGGTTGAGGGAGTGCTGAGAATCATGATGGGTGTGAGAAACGCCAAGTTCCAGTATACCCAGGGACATGGGATCATGCTTCCCGGATTTACCCCTCAGCCCGATTTCCTTGGGATCAACCTGAACCAGAATGCTCCTGGTCTTGGGTTTGTTTTCGGTGAACAGAACGACATTCGTCCAAAAGCAGTGGAACGCGACTGGATGACTATGGACACGCTCCTGAACGCTCCCTATATCGTTAAGTTTAATGAAAATCTTAGCATCACAGGAAGTGTGGAACCGCTTCGGGATTTTCGGATTGATCTCACCATCAACAAGCAGCAGGGATACAACCGACAGGAATACTATAAAGCCGATCGCAACGGGAATTTTGAATCTTACTCTCCTCAGCTTAACGGAAGCTATACGATGTCGTATATCATGATCGGGACATCGTTTACCAAAGAAGCGGATGAAAGCGTCTCCATCCTTTTTGAGAACCTGAAGGAATCCAGGCTACTGATAGCCCAACGGTATGCCCAGGAGAACCCCTGGTCGACCGGAGTGGATTCCAATGGATATCCGGTTGGTTATGGCCCGAACAACCAGGAGGTGCTTGTCGTTGCTTTCCTGGCAGCCTATAAGGGCCAGGATCCTGCGAAAATCGGGCTGACCGGGTTCCCGAAGATCCCTTTACCCAACTGGAGAATCACCTATGACGGGTTATCCAAATTGAAGCTCTTCCGCCGATTCCTGAGGAATTTAACGATTTCACACTCCTATATCTCCAATTACTCGGTAGGCGGATATGTTTCCAATATTGCCTACAGGGAGCAGGATGGTTTCCCAACAGAATTCAATGCTGCCGGCAATTTTATTCCGGCCCGGGAGATGAATGTTGTCACCCTTACCGAACAGTTCAGTCCGCTCATTCGTTTCGACATGGGATGGGTCAACAGCCTGATTACTACCTTTGAAATACGGAAGACAAGGAATGTGAGCTTCAGTTTTGCCAACAATCAGCTGACGGAGATCAGGAGTACCGAATATGTGGCTGGGATCGGTTATCGGTTCAAAAACATCCGGTTGAACTTCTCCGGAATCTTCGGAGGCGGAAATAAGAATCGTACCAGCAGCGACCTGAACCTGAAGCTTGACTTCTCTCTCAGGCAAAACAAAACGGTTTTACGGCGTGTGGATGAGGAGATCAATCAGATTTCCAGTGGTCAGCAACGGGTGGCAATCAACTTCTCGGCTGATTACAACCTGAGTGCACGGTTCAATATCCGCTTCTACTTCGACAAAGATATCATGTCACCGTACGTCTCCAACCAGTACCGGACATCCAATACCCAGGGAGGATTAGCCCTACGGTTTACTCTTTCACAATAAAGAAAAAAAGATTATTTTTACAAAAATATTAAACCGTAAATATCCATGAACGTTCCTGACAACCTGAAGTACACAAAAGACCATGAATGGCTGAAAATTGATGGCGAATTTGCCTTTATCGGAATTACAGACTATGCCCAGCATGAACTCGGCGATATCGTATTTGTTGAGGTTGAAACGGTGGGTGAAACCCTTGCAAAGGAAGAGGCTTTTGGCACCATTGAAGCTGTAAAGACAGTTTCCGATATGTTTATGCCGGTTGCCGGCGAAGTGCTTGAATACAATGAGGAACTTTCTGCCACACCTGAGATCATCAACAAAGATCCTTACGATCAGGGATGGGTTGTACGCATCAAAGTGACAAATCCCGCAGAACTGGATGAACTGCTGGATCCGGATCAGTACAAAGAACTTATTCAGGGTTAGCGACTCTTTACGGAGCAACGTATGATCCGGTTGCTGCGAAATACCTGCCGGCCTGCATCTTTGTGTTTGCCATGTTCTTCTTCTTTCTGAAGAAAAGTTTCAATTCTATTTCATTGCCAATCTGTCCAACCTGTCCAACCTGTCTAACCTGTCCAACCTGTCTAACCTGTCTAACCTGATACACTGTTCCGCTGATCGGCAAAATAACCGTGAACCACACTCCCCTTCGACTTACCAATCACAGCTTGCAGCTCCTCCAGGGAGGCTTCACGGATCCGCTTTACGGACTTGAATTTCCAGAGAAGTTGCTGGGTGTTTGAGTATCCGATGCCGGGAATCTCTGTGAGGACTGATTTTACCGTGCCTTTTTCCCGGCGTTTGCGGTGGTGTGTAATCCCAAACCGATGGGCTTCATCCCTCATCTGCTGGATGATGCGAAGCGTTTCGGATTTCTTGTCGAGATACATTGGCAGCGGGTCATTCGGGTAGTAAATCTCTTCCAGCTTTTTCGCAATCCCGATGACCGTCATTTTTCCGTTAAGGTTTAACTTTTTCAGACTGGCCAGGGCTGCACTGAGCTGTCCTTTCCCTCCATCCACAATGATCAGCTGCGGGAGGCTCTTCTGCTCCTCCTGAAGCCGCTTGTAGCGCCTGAAGATGATCTCCTCCATCGAGGCAAAATCGTTGGCCCCCTTGACGGTTTGAATATTAAAATGCCGGTATTCACTCTTATCCGGCTTGGCCTTTTTGAAGCAGACCATGGCTGCTACCGGGAAATCACCCTGTATGTTGGAGTTGTCAAAACATTCGATGTGTTCGGGAAGCTCTGTCATCCTCAAGTCTTTCATCATGGTCTCCATGATTCGCCTGCTCTTGTGTTCGGGATCGACCAGCTCTTTTTGTTTCTCTTTCTCCAGCTGAAAATAGCGTACGTTGCGCTGGGATAATTCAAGCAATTTCTTCTTGTCACCGATTTTCGGAACGGTAAAGGTCACCTTGTCAAGTTCATAGCCGGGATCAAATGGAACAATGACTTCCGGAGAGATACTTTCAAACCGTTCCCTGATCTCCGTAATGGCGATGGGCAGCAGCTCTTCATCCGGCTCATCAAGCTTTTTCTGAATCTCTACCGTATGTACCTGGATGATAGCCCCGTTCATCACCTTCATGAAGTTGACATAGGCGGTAGCTACATCAGAGGCGATAGAGAAGACATCCACATCATTGATGGAGGGGTTCACAACCGTGGATTTGCTCTGGTATTTCTCCAATGCCAGGTACTTCTCTTTTACCAGGTGAGCCTTCTCAAACTCCTCTTTTTCAGCATAACTCATCATCAACTCCTTCAACTGCTTTGCCACAGAATGCACATTGCCCTTGATGATATCCCGGATGCCCTGGACGGCAATATCATAATCCTCCTTATCCTGAAGACCCACACAGGGTCCTTTGCAATTCCCCAGGTGATATTCGAGACACACCTTGAATTTTCCTGCCTGGATGTTCTTGTCAGTCAGTTTCAGCGTGCAGTTCCGCAATGGATAAAGCTGACGGATCAGCTCCAGAAGGGTGTGCATCAGCCGCACATTGGCATAGGGACCGAAATACTGGGAGCCGTCGCGGATAAGACTCCGGGTGGGAAAGAGGCGCGGAAAGGGTTCGTTCTTGATGCAGATCCAGGGGAAGGTCTTATCGTCCTTCAGCGCCACATTGTATCTGGGACGGTACTTCTTGATCAGGTTGTTCTCCAGCAACAGCGCGTCCTGTTCGGTGCTGACCACGATGAATTTGATATCGGCGATCTTGCGTACCAGCATCTGTACCTTCCCACTGACAGAGTTGATCTTGGAAAAGTAGGAGCTTACCCGCTTTCTCAGGTCTTTGGCTTTTCCTACGTAAATGATCTTGTTCTTATCGTCAAGAAACTGGTATACTCCGGGCTTGTGTGGCAGCGCCTTTACGGTGCTGTCGAGGTGGGAGAAATAGGCGTATTTTGCTGAAGACATGCAGAACATTGTTAATGACGGCATTCAGTTGATAAAAATTTGAGTTAAAATCAACAAATGAGGGCAGGAAAGCTCAATTTCATCCATCTTGTATGTGTATTTAAAATGCGAGAGCGTAAATAGTACTCGTAAACAAAAATGCATGTAACAAGAAATGGACTGTAATTAATTGACAATTAATTTTGCAGTCACAGTTTCCCGTTTGTTTTCGGAAAATATTTTCAAAAAATACATCCCGGTTGAAGCACCTGATAAATCGATTGTGACTGATTTTGAGATCTGCTTTTCGGTGGAAATCAGATGATTAATAATTACTTTCCCTTCCAAATTGTATACCGTGATATTCAAAATATCTTCTGTTCTTGTTATTAAGGAAAACACTATAACTCCATTGTTGGAAGGATTTGGTCCTAAATTAAAAATCTGGATTCGTGAAGAGGTACTGTCTGAGAATGGCTCAGGATTCCCAGATTCTTCTTTTTCAATAAAAAGTTTTTTCAGGAGCTCGTGGTACCAGGATTCATATTGTTCATTATTTACAGGAAGGGACTGACCGTTTGGTGCGAGCGTCCTTAGGTTTTTCAAGCCACTATTTGCCATTAATGCATTTACAAATCCAATATCTATTAATGCGCAAATCGAATCAGTATAATTATTTGGATTTGTTATTTCATTCTCAAGCCATTCGATTGCTTCTTCATAATTCTCCAAACGGATATTACACTCCTTTATCATAAATTCAGCTAACCAGATCAACTCACTATTTTGATAGTAAATGGAATCTGATGCAAATTTTTCTTTTCTTGCCTGAAAATTTTTCGAACCTCTCTCTTCCAGCCCCAATAGATCTCTCATTGCAGCCAACGCATATAGCGAATCAGGAAATAAAGCGATAACAGAATCAAACAACATCTCGGCGAAAACAAGATTGCCACTATAGGCAGAATCAAGCGCCTGAAAATACAGGGCCTCATCTTCCTGCAGTATCGTGGTAGTTTTCAATAATGGTGTCCAGGTTGGATCCAGATCATAGCCTAAAGCAGGGTAAAGCGGGATATTTTGTATGGGTACGTTGCTCCAGTAATTGTACTCTGCTTTTCTGTATCCGTCATCAGGGGGTAATGGACATTCATCACATTCATGATATAACCAAACATTACTG
>JACZJJ010000058.1 GCA_014860625.1 Bacteroidales bacterium
CAATTCCCGGATAAAGATACACAAGTATGGCGCATAAAGCAACTAACGGTTTTTCTGAGAGCGAGAATCAACTTGCCCGCTTTGCGAAAGCACTCGGGCATCCCGCCAGGATTGCAATATTGAAGCAACTGGCCAACACGAATTGCTGTTTCTGCGGCGATATCGTGGAAGAACTTCCCCTTGCGCAGGCTACAGTTTCACAGCATTTGAAGGAGCTGAAGGAGAGTGGTTTGATTCATGGAAATATTGAACCCCCCAAAGTCCGTTACTGTATCGATCCTGAAAACTGGGAAAAGGCAAAACAGCTGATCTACCAATTTTTCACCATAAACCAAACATCGTTATGAGAGTTTTAATCCTATGTACAGGCAACTCCTGTCGCAGCCAGATGGCAGAAGGCATCCTTCGGTCACTCCACCCCTCATGGGAGATTGAGTCAGCCGGAACACGCCCCGAGAAAGAGGTTAACCCTTATGCCATCCAGGTAATGAAGGAGATTGATATCGACATCTCATCGCACCACCCCAAAAGCACCACCCTATTTACCCGCGAGGCTTTTGATATCGTTGTGACCGTTTGTGACAATGCACGGGAGAACTGCCCTGTATTTACCGGAGAGGTCAAGCAGAGGCTCCACATAGGCTTTGAAGATCCTGCAGCAGCTCGCGGAACAGAGGCTGAGGTGATAGCTAAATACCGCAGGATCCGGGATGAGATTAAAACAGCATTCTTAAAACTATCACACAATCTGTAAAGACGAGGCATGCCTCGTCTCTACATTAACATAAACCCGTAAAGACGCCACATGCCTCGTCTTTACGATAAAAAAACAACACCATGAACATTCAAAAAAAAGAGATCAAAGAGATCGTAAAAGAGAAGTACAGCCAGATCGCGAACCAATCGAAACAGGAAAATGAAACATCCTGCTGCGGATCAGGAGGTTGTTGCGAAATTGATTATACCGTATTCAGTGAAAGCTATGACCACCTCCAGGGATACAATACCGATGCCGACCTTGGCCTGGGATGCGGAATCCCTACTCAATTTACGCACATTAAACCGGGTGATACGGTGCTTGACCTTGGATCCGGAGCCGGAAACGACTGTTTTGTGGCCAGGGCGCTCGTGGGAGAAACAGGAAAAGTGATAGGACTTGATTTTAGCGATACAATGCTGGAGAAGGCCAGAAAAAATGTTGAAAAGCTGGGGTTTACCAATGTTGAATTCGTTGCCGGCGATATTGAAGATATGCCGATTCCTCCTGATAGCGTGGATGTGGTAGTGAGCAACTGTGTGCTCAACCTGGTTCCCGACAAGGAAAAAGCCTTTAAAGGGATCTATAACGTATTGAAACCTGGCGGCTTGTTCAGTATTTCTGATGTGGTTCTTCAGGGAGAACTTCCTCCCGAACTGAAAGAAAGTGCGGTAATGTATGCGGGTTGCGTGGCCGGCGCTATCAAAAAGGAAGAGTACCTGGATATAATTAATCGGGTAGGATTTCGTAATATTGAAGTGCCGAAAGTGAAGGAGGTTGATCTTCCCGACGAACTGTTGCTGAATTTCTTTCCTGAAGCTGATATCCGGAAGTTCAGAGAAAGCGATACGGGAATTTTCAGTATTACGGTAACGGCAAACAAACGATAGAGACGCGATTAATCGCATCTTTACTGATTAATTGCACCTCTAGGGTCGTGGTACATCAAAATTATTCAGTATGGTTTTAGAGAAAAAGCGCCTCAAATTTTTAGATAGGTACCTTACGCTCTGGATTTTCCTGGCAATGGGAACCGGAGTTATCTGGGGATACCTTTCTCCCGGAATCGTGGGATTCTGGAACCAGTTCCAGGTTGGAACCACCAACATCCCCATTGCTATTGGACTGATTCTCATGATGTATCCTCCTCTCGCCAAGGTAAGGTATGAAGAGATGGGGGATGTATTCAAGGATTATAAAATTCTCAGTCTTTCACTTGTCCAGAACTGGATCATTGGTCCCATTCTGATGTTTCTGCTGGCCATCCTGTTTCTTCGCGACTATCCCGAGTATATGGCCGGAGTGATCCTGATCGGGCTGGCCCGCTGCATCGCGATGGTCATTGTGTGGAACGATCTGGCCAAGGGCGACCGGGAATATTGTGCCGGGCTGGTGGCCTTTAATTCCATCTTCCAGGTGCTTTTTTTCTCACTCTACGCCTGGTTTTTCATTACCCTTCTCCCCTCCTGGTTCGGACTGAAGTCCTTTGAGGTCAATATCACCATCCTTCAAATTGCCAAAAGCGTTTTTATTTATCTGGGCATTCCGTTCCTGGCCGGCATCATCTCGCGTTTTAGCCTGATCAGATGGAAAGGGAGAGATTGGTACGAACGAAAGTTTATCCCGAAAATATCCCCCATCACACTCATTGCCCTGCTGTTCACCATTTTGGTCATGTTCTCCCTCAAAGGAGAATATATCATCAAGATCCCACTGGATGTTGTGAGAATCGCTATCCCCCTGGCTATCTATTTCGGCGTAATGTTCGTCCTCTCTTTCTTTATGGGCTGGAAACTGAAAGCAGGATATGAGAAAACCGCCACCCTCTCCTTTACAGCGGCAAGCAATAATTTTGAATTGGCAATCGCTGTAGCCATCGCCGTTTTCGGACTCAATTCGGGAGAGGCTTTCGCTGCCGTGATCGGCCCCCTGGTTGAAGTGCCTGTGTTGATCAGCCTGGTGAGCCTGGCATTCTGGTTTAAAAAGAGATACTTTGTATAAACGATATCTATGAAAGTCAATCATATTGAGCATATTGGCATTGCCGTCAGGAGTCTTGACGAAATGATTCCCTACTATGAAAAGCTATTGGGAACCTCCTGCTATGCCATCGAAGAGGTGAAGGACCAGCATGTCAAAACAGCCTTCTTCAAAGTAGGCGAAACGAAAATTGAGCTGCTTGAATCGACAGATCCCGAAGGACCTATCGGGAAATTCATCGAAAAAAAGGGAGAGGGAATACATCATATTGCCTTTGCCACAGATGATGCCGACAAGGCATTGAAGGAGGCAGGAGAGATGGGTTTACAGTTGATTGACCCGGTATCCCGTAAAGGTGCTGAAGGCCTTAACATCGGCTTTTTACACCCCAAATCCACCCATGGCGTGTTAACTGAAATTTGTAGCGTATGTTAACAATCGGAATCTGTGGCGGATCGGGCTCAGGGAAATCGACCGTTGTCCACGAGTTGATCAAACGGCTTCCTGAGGAGACGGTAACCGTAATCCCTCAGGACTCCTACTACTGGGATAACGGGGATAAAACGGAAGAGGAGAAACGGCATATAAATTTTGACCACCCGGATGCCATTGAGTGGCAGCTGCTGATTGCCCAGCTTGACGAGCTGAGGAAGGGAAATTCCATTGAAATGCCCTCCTATTCCTATGTGACCTGCGCTCGGTCAAAAGAGACCACCCAGATCCAGCCTCACAAGATCATTGTTGTGGAAGGTATTCTGATACTGACGGAGCCAGAATTGCGTGATCTCCTGGATATCAAGGTTTTTGTAGATGCTGATCCAGACGACCGCCTCATGCGTATCATCCGGAGGGACATCGAAGAACGGGGGCGTTCCTTTGATCAGGGAATGCGGCATTACGAATCCTTCGTGAAACCGATGCACCTGCAGTTTATTGAACCCTCAAAACGCTTCGCCGACATCATCATTCCACAGGGCGGGAAAAATGTAGTGGCCATAGATATTCTCGCTTCACGCATAAAATTGATCCTTTAGCGTTTTTCTTTAAACGCCGCCAAATTGAACCATCTCAGTCACGAAAACAGCCCTTACCTTCTCCAGCATGCCACAAATCCCGTGGACTGGTATCCATGGGGTGAAGAGGCTCTTGATAAAGCCCGAAAAGAGAATAAACTCCTGATTATCAGTATTGGATATGCCGCCTGCCATTGGTGTCATGTCATGGAGACGGAGTGTTTCGAGGATGAGGAGGTGGCGCGCATGATGAATGACCATTTTGTTTCGGTAAAGGTCGACAGGGAGGAGAGGCCCGATATCGACCAGGTATATATGAACGCCTGTTTTGTCATGACGGGAAGAGGCGGCTGGCCGTTGAACGTGATCGCCCTCCCCGATGAACGGCCTGTGTATGCCGGCACCTACTTCTCAAAGAGAGACTGGATCTACATCCTGAGGTCTTTGAGCGACCTGCAGCGGAGTGGAGACAAGGAAATACTGCGTGAAGCCGAAGAGGTGACCCGTCGGCTGAAGCTGATGCACAAGCAACAAACCCAGGATGATAACCTGCCGGATGATCCCGGTATCCTCGTCAGGATCTTTCATACCATCAGGGAACAGCTTGACTTCACTGCCGGCGGAACCATGGGAGCACCCAAGTTTCCGATGCCGGCACACCTTCGTTTCCTTCTCCGGTATGCGCATCAGTTCAGGGATGAAGAGCCGGTTAACTACCTGAATACCACCCTCAACCATATGGCACTTGGCGGGATTTACGATCAGCTTGGAGGTGGCTTTTGCCGCTACTCGGTAGATACCTCATGGCGGGTTCCCCACTTTGAGAAAATGCTTTATGACAATGCTCAGCTCATTACGTTGTATGCAGAGGCGTATCAAAAATTTCAGAACCCACTTTATCGCCGTGCCGTAGAGCAAACCCTTGGTTGGATCAAACGGGAGATGACTTCCCCGGAAGGCCTTTGGTATGCCTCACTGGATGCCGATAGTGAAGGAACAGAAGGCACCTATTATGTGTGGAGTGCCGATGAGGTGGATGAACTTCTGGGGGAGAGAGCAGGGAAAGTAAAAAAGTTCTATGGAATTACCCGTGAGGGAAATTTTGAGCACGGGAAAAACATCCTTTTTGCGTTGTATGACCAGTGTGATGACGAAATGGAGTTGTTGAAAAATCAATTGCTTCAGCACCGAAGTCTGCGAGTTTTACCCGCTTTGGATGATAAAATCATCACTTCATGGAATGGCATGATGATCCAGGGGCTGCTTCATGCCTGGCAAAGTCTGGGCAATCCCGATTATTTGGAAGCCGCCGTCAGGGCCGGAGATTTTTACAGGAAAGCGATTGGTAAAAACAAGGGAGAGGTGTTCCGGATCTATAAGCACGGACGTTTTTCTGTTCCCGGCTTCCTGGACGATTACGCATGGCTGATCACCGCATTTCTAGAGCTCTATCAGTCGACGTTTGATGACTCGTGGCTTGACATTACGGATACACTTATTCGTACGGTACAGGACAACTTCAAAAATAACGATTCCCCGCTATTCCGGTATACATCAAAGGAGGTTACACCCCTGATAGACACACCGGTGGAAACAACTGATCAGGTCATTCCATCCTCCAATTCTGAATTGGCAAAAGGACTGTGCCTGTACGGCATCCTGACCGGCAACGAAAAGCTTCAGGAACAGGCAGGACAGATGCTCGCTGCCATAACCACACAGCTCTTCAGGCATCCGCTGATTTACGGAAACTGGGCGATGCTGTTGACCGACTACCTGATCAAACCGGTAGAAATAGCCATTGTTGGCAAGGAATACAAATCTTTGTTGGAGGAGATGTATCGCCATTATCTTCCTGGGATTGTCCTGTACGGTGGGGCGGATGATCAGGGACTGGAATTGCTCAAAGGTAAATGGGTTCAGGGAAAAACCCTGGTGTACCTTTGCCGGGGAAAAAGTTGTCTGGCGCCATTGGAATCCGTAGAGGATGCTGTGATGTTGCTGGATGAATGGCGCGCCGGCGATGGTTCAATCCCGAATTTGTTGTAATTTTGTTCATTCATAGTGAGATTAAAGAACGCATTCATGGAAAACAAACAGGTACTTGAAATTCTGAAACAGGCCATCCTTCTCGAAAAACGCGGATATGCCTTTTATTCTACAGTAGCCGCTCAAACGGCCGACCCAGAGATCAAAAATATTTTTCAGGTGATGGCTGACGAAGAGACGCTGCATGTAAAGTTTTTATCTGATCAATTTGCCGGCTACGACAAAACCAAGTCGTTTATCAAGGTTGACCTTCCCGATGTGACCAACGACAACATTGCCAACCTTGTCCTCTCCGACGACGTGAAGAAGAAAATTTCTGCTGCCGGATTTGAAGCTGCTGCCATTGCTGCCGCCATCGACATGGAAAAACGGGCCATCGAGATCTACAGCAAACAGGCTGAAGCAACTGACGATACCAATGAAAAAGAGCTTTACCGGTGGCTGGCAGATTGGGAAAAGACCCACCTGAAGATTTTGAACAAGCTGGATGAAGAGCTGAAAGAGAAAATCTGGTTCGACAACCAGTTCTGGCCTTTTTAACCGGAACTTCTCATTGCATCCACCGGGTCGAGCCGTGAAGCAGTGAATGCCGGAACGATTCCCGAAATAAGCCCGATGGCAGCGGATACCCCAATCCCAAGCCAGATATTTGCTGCTGTGAGGATCAGTTCGAAATCAAATGCACTGGATACAATCAGGGTAAGGATATATACGATCAGCAATCCTACAATTCCACCTATAACAGATAAAAATATAGCCTCGAATAGAAACTGGAAGAGGATAAAATAGTTTTTTGCCCCCAGCGCTTTCTGAATGCCAATGATACTGGTTCGCTCCTTGACCGAAACAAACATGATATTGGCAATTCCAAAACCACCAACCAGCAGCGAAAATCCGCCAATGATCCAGCCAACAATCGCAATGGTTTTAAAGAGAGAGTCAAAACCCTGCGTAATCACACTGGTTTCGTTGATGGCAAAATTATCCTCGGCAGAGGGCTTTAGTTTTCTCACAGACCGCATAATGCCTGTAAGTTCATCCCGAAGCTCATCATTGGAAACCAGAGGGAGCGCTTTGACAATAATTGTAGCATCCATGTCACGGATATCGACCAGACTTTTGAAATAGTTGATTGGAAGAAGGACGGTGTTATCGTTAGAATTTCCAAACATGTCCTCCCCCTCCTTGGCGATCTTCCCAATCACATCTACTTTTCTCCCCATCACCGTGATCCTCCGTCCGACCGGTTCCATTCCGGGAAAAAGGTTTTCGGCAATGTTGTTTCCGATGACGGCAACATTTTTTCCGGCCATCGATTCAATGACCGAGAAATAACGCCCATCATTGATTTCAAAGGGAAGTACCTGGTCAAAGTCGTGGGAAACACCCATGACCGAAACACCCTCCATGTAGTTGTTCTGGTATTTGACCATTTTAGATACCCCGATCATAAACGCCGATACCTGGGAAAGGTTGCTGCGTTTCTGAATTTCCCGCATATCGTCGAGTGAAGCTTCAGGCCGCTGGTAATATTTCCACCAGGGATAATCTCCACCCATGGCCCATGGCCATTTCTGAACAAAAAGGACGTTGGTTCCCAGCGAATCGATGTTGGTTCTGATGGCAATCTCCATCGAATCAAAGATCGTAAAGACAGAGATGATACAAAATATCCCGATGGTGATGCCGAGCAGGGAAAGCAGGGTACGGATCTTATTGACGATGATAGCCTGAAAAGCGAAGATGTAACTTTCTCTGAGGAGTCTTAAAATCAAGAGCATGATGCAGGATATTTTGGAAGAAACAACCAGTAAAGGTAATAATTTTACGATTCAGATCCTCTTTCAGGTTGGTCGTACGTCGATTTTTGGTAACATTGCATAAAAACGCGTAAAACCCTTTTGCATATGGTTGACCAGCTCAAAATCAAGTCGGTACTGATCTCCGTTTACTCCAAAGAAGGGATTTCCGACCTGGCAAAACTCCTGGTAAGTTTCAATGTGAAGATCCTCTCTACCGGCGGAACATACAGCTTTCTGAAAAATGAAGGCATCCCGGCTGTTCCGATTGAAGAAATTACCTCCTATCCATCCATTCTTGGAGGCCGGGTAAAAACACTCCATCCAAAAATTTTTGGTGGCATCTTATGGCAACGTAGTGAGCTTTCCGACACGGAGGATGTTTCCCGTTACGAAATCCCGTCAATAGATATGGTTATTGTTGATCTCTATCCGTTTGAGAAGACTGTCGCCAGCACCGGTGATGAGAGCGAGATCATTGAAAAAATTGACATCGGCGGAATCTCTCTGATCAGGGCAGCAGCGAAAAATTTCAGGCATGTGTTGGTCGTTCCTGCCGCCGGACTTTATGGCGAGGTGTCAGATCTGCTGAAATCAGCCAACGGATACACTACACTGGAGCAGAGGAAGCAATTTGCCGCCCGTGCCTTTGATGTCTCCTCTCATTACGACACGGAGATTTTCAGGTATTTTAACAGAGAACTGAAGTTGCCGGTCTTCAAGCAGAGCTATTCCGACCATGTTGCGTTGCGCTATGGTGAAAATCCGCATCAGTCCGGCGTCTTTTACGGGAACCTGGACGACGTGTTTGACCAGCTTCACGGGAAAGAGCTTTCCTACAACAACCTTGTGGATGTTGAGGCCGCGATACAGCTGATCGATGAATTCAACGATCCCACCGTGGTGATCATCAAGCATACCAATCCATGCGGCGTCGCCTCTCGTCCGAGCCTTGTTGAAGCCTGGAAAGATGCTCTGGCCTGCGATCCGGTTTCTGCGTTTGGAGGGATCATCAGTTTGAACCGACCGGTTGATGTGGAGAGTGCAAAAGAGATCAACAAGCTCTTTTTTGAGATTATTATCGCGGATGAATATGAAAATGAGGCATTGGAACTGCTTAAGTCTAAGAAAAATAGAATAATTTTGTGCCGGAAACCATACACATTTGCTGGCCGGCAGTTTAAATCTCTCCTGAATGGGGTCATTGAGCAGGAAAAAGATTTGAAAGTGGAAGAGGCAGAGGAGTTCAGGCATGTGACAAAAAAGCACCCCTCCCCTGCTGAAATACCGGACTTGCTGTTTGCCAACAGAATTGTCAAGCATTTGAAATCCAACACGATTGTGTTGGTCAGGGGCCGGCAGTTGATTGGATGCGGCATGGGTCAGACCTCCCGGGTTGATGCAATGAAGCAGGCAATCCTGAAGGCCGAAGTTTTCGGATTTGACACCCGTGATGCGGTGATGGCCTCCGATGCATTTTTCCCCTTTGCCGATTCGGTGGAGATCGCTGATAAAGCTGGAATCAGAGCAGTCATTCAGCCGGGAGGGTCGATCCGCGATGAAGATTCGATCCAGTACTGTGATGAACACAACATGTCGATGGTTTTCACCGGAATACGTCATTTTAAACACTAAAAAAGAAAAAACAGTTATGGGGTTTTTCACAAAGGAGATAGCGATTGACCTGGGTACTGCCAATACAGTCATCATTTACAATGATAAGGTTGTGGTTGATGAGCCGTCGATCGTCGCCATGGAACGAAGTACCGGCAAGATTTTGGCAGTGGGCAAGAGAGCCCAGATGATGCATGGCAAAACGCATGAGAATATCCAAACGATCCGTCCTCTGCGGGGTGGCGTTATCGCCGATTTTCAGGCTGCCGAACACATGATCCGGGCGATGATAAAGATGATAGAAGTGAGGAAGACCTGGTTCCCCCCGGCACTCAAAATGGTGATCTGCATTCCTTCGGGAATAACCGCGGTTGAAGAACGGGCCGTGAAAGATTCGGCTGAACAGGCAGGCGCCAAGGAGGTCAGGTTGATTCATGAGCCAATGGCAGCCGCTATAGGTATCGGGATTGATGTACTGGAACCTATTGGAAACATGGTAATTGATATTGGAGGAGGCACCAGCGAGATTGCAGTGATTGCACTGGGAGGTATTGTCAATAATAAATCGATCCGCATTGCCGGCGACGAATTCAACTCCGACATTGAAGAGTACATGCGAAAACAACACAATATCAACGTGGGGGAGCGTACTTCCGAACGAATCAAGATTGAAGTAGGGGCTGCCCTCCCCGACATCGACAATCCACCAGAACCTTATGCCGTTCATGGTCGCGATCTGCTTACCGGGATTCCGAAAGAGGTAATTGTAAACCATTCTGAAATAGCCCATGCACTGGATAAATCCATCGCCAAAATCGAAGCAGCTGTTCTGAACGCCCTGGAGATGACCCCTCCGGAACTTGCTTCAGACATCTATGAAACAGGCATCTACCTTACCGGTGGCGGCGCATTGCTCAGGGGTTTGGATAAACGGCTTCACTTGAAGACGAAACTTAAGGTTTACGTGGCTGAAGATCCATTGCGGGCCGTAGCCAGGGGAACAGGAATTGCCCTCAAGAACTTTGATAAGTTTACCTTCCTGATCAAGTAAATTTACTCATGCGAAACCTCTTTCTCTTCTTCAGGAAACACTATTTCATTTTTCTTTTCCTGTTTTTTGAGGTGCTTTCGCTGGTTCTTTTTTTCAGGTACAACAATTATCAGAATGCGGTGATGTTCGATTGGACTTCCGGAATCTCCGGAGGGATCAACTCCATTTATCGCAACATTTCAGAGTACCTCGCGCTTAAGGAGGTAAATTTTATCCTGGGAGAGGAAAATGCCACCCTTCATGCCCGGATGCCGGAGGCGATCTATCTTGCCGATAAAGAGATTTTAGACCGCAATGACACGATTTATCAGTCGGAGTACAGGTTTATCAATGCCCGCGTGATAAGCAACACCACCAACCGCAGAAATAACTACCTGATGATCAACAAAGGTTCACTTCAGGGTGTTGAACCCCATATGGGAGTGATCATTGGAAATAAGGTTGTAGGCCAGGTGGTGAATGTTTCACCGCATTTCAGCTGGGTCCTGTCGCTGCTTCACAAAGAGAGCAAACTATCTGCCAGGTTTCTAAAGAACAACCAGCTGGTGAGCGTAGAGTGGCCCGGAGGCGATTACCGGACCGGCGAAGTCAAAGAGATTCCAAAACATTTGCAGGTTGTTCAGGGCGACACGGTAATTACCAGCGGAAACTCGGAAGTTTTCCCCAACGGCATCCTGATCGGGGTCATTGACAAGGTAACAAACCATGAAGATGAAAATTTCAACACTGCCACGCTGACCCTGTTAACCGATTTTAACGGCCTTGGATATGTGGAGGTGGTTGTGGATATGTTCAGGGAAGAGAAAGAGCAACTGAAGGCCTCATTTAAGGAATTATGACCAATCTGATCGTCAGAAATATCATCCGCTTCCTGTTTTTGGTCCTGTTTCAGGTTCTGATCCTGAATCAGATCAATCTGGGAGGGTATACCAATCCTTATCTCTACGTATATTTTATCCTTCTTCTCCCCTTTGCTACCCCACGATGGATGCTCCTGCTTCTGGCCTTTCTGCTTGGATTATCCATCGATATATTTACCAATACATACGGGCTGAATGCCGCTGCTTCCGTACTGATGGCCTTCTGCCGGCCCTATGTCATCCGTGCCATCTCACGGGAGCCTGAAGAAGAGCTCGGTATTCAGCCTTCACTGAGAGTGCAGGGATTTACATGGTTCATCTTGTATTCCTTTATCCTCGTGCTGATCCACCACACAGCTCTTTTTTATCTTGAAATTTTCAGATTCACAGAATTTTTCCAAACGCTCCTCCGTGTCATCACAAGTACCGCCTTTACCCTGGTACTGGTATTCATCAGCGAGCTGCTGTTTAATTCAAGAGGAAACACCAGGAAGTAAACAGTTGGCAGTGGGCAGTTGGCAGTTGGCAGTTTGCATTCGCAGTGCAACGCCTTACGTCTCACGTCTCACGTCTTACATGTCTCCCTATCGCCCTTCT
>JACZJJ010000059.1 GCA_014860625.1 Bacteroidales bacterium
TGTGAAAATTTATGCCAGAAGAAGGAGGTGCCGATTTGGCCGCCTAAGCTGATGGCACCTGGGCCGGCTTGCCAGATACTGTGATCGTAATGAACCAGGATTGCCGGGCCAAACCCGCTTCCACCGTAATGCCCAATGCCCGGACCAAATCCGAACCCAAGAATGCCACTGCCTTTGCCGGCAGGGTCTACAGGACCGTTACCACTGAGCGCGGGAACGGAGAATCCAGCCATAATGACCAGAAAAAGAAGAAGTTTTATGCGGTTTTTCATTTGTTATTTTTTTATATAATGTCGTATATTATTGATACAGTAGTGCATACAGCTCTTTCAAATCCGGCGACAAGATGATCTCAGTTCTGCGGTTGCCGGAGCGTCCTTCATCTGTTTCATTCGTTAACACAGGTTGAAATTCGCTTCTGCCTGCCGCTGTGATACGATTCGGATCAAAGCCATAATCGGTTGTCAGTATCCGTACGATGGATGTGGCTCTTGCCGTGCTGAGATCCCAATTATCGTCAAATGACTTTGTTTTAATGGGGACATTATCCGTATGGCCTTCAATCATTACCGTGATGTTTTTAGTACTGTTAAGCACAGCGGCCAAGGATTTGAGGGCCTCTTTTCCCTGAGGATTCACCACATCGCTGCCCGATTTGAATAACAATTTTTCTTCAAGGGAAACATACACCTTCCCATCTTTAATATAAACAGATAACTGGTCTGTTGAATAACTCAGCAGCGCCTCTGCGATAGATTTTTGAAGGTTGGTCAAGGTTGATGACCGGAAGCTTATAGCGCAATGAAATTTTTTTTCCGGTCATTTTTTCGAACAACATGGCGTGTGCAACGGCAGAATTTTCCCAGGAGGTGGAGACGATTTTCTCCAGTGTATTTGTACTCATACTCCTTCGCAAAGGATTGTCGTTTAGCAACCGGATAACACCATCAGTCAGTTGTTGTGCGTTGCGAAAATCAAAAATGATTCCGGTATCCCCTGTCAATACCTCCCTGGCATGCGGAATGGGTGTTGAAATGATGGGGCAGGCGCAACTCATGGCATAAACGAAGGTGCCGCTAACCGCTTGATTGGGATCGCTGGATGTAAAGAGATAGATGTCTGTTAATTGTAAATATTCGAGCAAAACCGGCAATTCCAGAAACTCATTAATAAATATCACATGATCTTGAAGCTTATATTTTCTCACCTTTCGCCTCAGGCTTTCCCGGTACTTTTCTCCTTCATGCTTTTTGACTTCCGGATGTGTTTTACCCAGGATCAGGAATACTACTTCAGGGAATTGCTTAACAATGACTGGCAATGCATCAAGGGTAGTCTCTATGCTCTTTCCTGAACTAAGTAAGCCAAAAGTGGTCAAAACTTTCCGGTCCTTGAGTCCGTATTTCGACTTTAATTGCCGTTTACTTAAATGGGGGACTAAATGTGTGCCGTGTGCGATAACGGCTATTTTTTGCTGTGGCAGATTATAATCAGTGGTTAAAATCCCGGCGGAGGTATGGGTCATTACGACGACTGATTCACAGGCAGCCGCTATACTGTTTATTTTTGATCTTAACTGTTCATCCGGATGAGGTAATACTGTATGAAAAACAATGACGACCGGCTTTGAAAAGCTTTGTAAGAATTTCAGAAATGCTGGTTCCTGTTCTTTGAAGAAACCAAACTCATGCTGGACCACGACAATTTTAATTTGCTCTTCGTCATGAATCATCCGTGCCAATTTCTCATAATCTGCAGCAACTGATGTTTTAAGGACATGGCTTACTTCATCGGAATAAGAATAATTTACATCTCCTGATTCAAGTGCACAGACTTTGACAGAAAAGGAATTTTCGAATTTATTATTCAGCGCCGTGATCAGATCCCTGGAATAGGTTGCGATACCGCATACTCTGGGTGGATAAGAGGTGATAAACAGGATTTCCGGTAATATCCGGGCATCTATCTTACTTTTCATCCTGGTTTGTAGAAGTTATTAATTCTGCCAACAATGCGGATAAACTCACAGAGGCACAGGCAATATGGGTATCAGCCGCTCCATAGTAGATGAATAGGGTATCCCCAAACAATGCGGTCCCGGTGGGAAAAACGACATTATTGACCTCCCCTTTTAATTCCCATTCATATTCGGGGGAGAACAAAGGAAATGGCAACCGGGTTATTTCTTTCAGGGGATTATCCAGATCCAGCAAGGCAGCACAGGCAGAATATACATTTCCGCGGCTGGTCTTTTCCACACCATGATAAATCAACAGCCATCCGTGTTCTGTTTCAATGGGAGGACAGCCACCGCCTATATAACTCGATTCGTGCTTATAAACAGGGTCGAACACGATATGCTCCTCAAGGTTGTTAAAGTAATCTCCCCAGAAATCGTTCGTGAGGTCCTTTAAACTGTTTATCGATACGATCTGAATGCCGGGCCTGATCCGGTGAAGGAATACCAATTTGCCATTGATCCTGCGGGGGAAGAAAATTACATTTTTGTCCCACAACATCATTTTCTTTTCAGGGTCTGCTTTCTGATAGTAAAACTTATGATTGTGGTAATAATTTTTATTCACTTTACCCGCAGATTCAGCAAGGGATACGAATTTTGCATAGGTGATGGGGGGAACGATTAGTCCCTGCTTTTTAAAATGCCTTAAATCCTTTGAAGTTGCTAACGCGCCGCGGGCATTTATACCATCATACCCAGTATAGGTCATATAAAACAGGCTGTTAATCTTTACAATTCGTGCATCTTCGACACCATGTGTTTCATAGTCGAATTCGGGAACCATGAAAGGCTTATCCCATCGTTCGGCAACGGTTAACGGGCCATCCAGCCTGCAATAACCAATCGTCGAATGATTTCCCGTACTCACAGCACGGTAAAACATATGAACGCTGTCGCCTTCCCGTATTACTGCCGGATTTAGGACCCCTTCGTTTTCAAATTCAAGATCTGTTTTATCTAAAATAATGCCTTCTTTTTTAACTTCTATCATATAGCTTCCTTTGTTCCTTTCTTAGATCTCCGTTTGATTTTAATGATTGGTGGCATCGTATCGCCCAGTAAAAATCCCCAGGGTTTTAATGGTTCAATGTGATCGAAAATGAGTTTGATCACAGCAAGGACCGGCAGGGAAAGAAACATCCCGGGAATGCCCCATAATGCATTCCCGACAAGCACAACGATGATCGCAAACAGTGCATTGATTTTTACTTTTGAGGCAACGATCTTGGGAACGATGTAGTTATTGTCTATCAATTGAATAAAATAATAGGCTGCCAGAACGTAAAGAGCATACCAGCCTGTATCTTTGGTAGCCAGGGCAATCATCATGGGTAATGCCACAGCTGTAACTCCTCCGATGTATGGAATGATGTTGAGAAAGGCGCCAATAACTCCGAGCAGGATCGCATAATCAATTCCAATAATTAAAAGAGCCACAGAATTCAGTGTTGCCATGATGACCAGTTCGATGACCAGTCCTATCAGGTAGCGCTGAACAACAGTCTTCGTCTTGGTAACAATTTCGGTGACTTTAGGTTGGTGGCTTGAGGGAAAGAGCTTGTGTATAAAATCAAGCAAGAGGGGTTTGTAAAACAGCAGCAAAAAGATATATACGGGAATTAAAAACAGGATGACTATCCCGCTGCCAATGGTGGTAAGGGTTTGCCCCATGGTGCTGCTGAGTTTATCGATCTGGTCACCTTTCGCATCCTTGATCCACGCATGGATCTTCCATTGGTTTATGTCAAAATAGCGGGAAGTCCAGCGGATGGACTCGTTGAGCATCAAAGTAAATTTATCAACCAGTTCCGGCCACGATTCGCTTAACAGGCTTAACCGGGAAAACAACAGAGCTCCAAGCGCAGCCATGACCACAATGGTAAGGAATAGTGTGATCACGATAGCGACTACCCTGTTTATCCGAATCCGTATAAAAAGATTTACGACCGGATTGAGTAAGATGGCAATAAGGAGTGCAAAAACCAGTGGAATAATCAGGGACTTCGCGATATATAACCCCGTTAGTAAAGCAAATAAGCCAATAAGAAGAAAAACCACCTTGATATATAGTGGTAATTTTATCTCTTTTTCTAACATGGGTTCGTAGAATTCATTTACTGTTTACTCGTATCCGTTTTTTATCACGGTTAAGATCATTTTGAACCGCCCGTTCGGATTGACGAAATTGGGCGCATGAGCAGGTATGACGATTGATTGACCTGTTAATAGGGTATTGGGCACCCCGCTGATTACGATTTCCGCATTCCCGTCAATGACCTGAACAAACGTGTCGAAGGGAATTGTTTTTTCGGAAAGACCCTCCCCGCTGTCAAACGACATGATTCTGATATTCCCGGTCGGTTTTTTCAGAATCGTTGTAATGACGACTGAATTGGGAACGTACTCAATAATTTCAACGGTGATGTGCGCAGTTGATTTTTCAACTTCTTTAGCATCCATTGTATTTGATGTAAATTCAATTCAAATACAAAGGTCCCTCTTTAGCTTGCAAATGGCGTTACACAATTAATGGAAATAGTTACATCATTCACACATCCTCTAACATGCTTCGCCGTTTATTCTTAAGTTCCTTGAAGTGTGATGGGGTAAGCCCGGTCATTTTCTTAAACTGGTTCGACAGATGGGCTACGCTGCTGTAATGCAGCTTATAGGCAATTTCGGAAAGATTGAGTTCGTCGTATACAAGAAGTTCTTTTACCTTTTCTATTTTATGAACCAGGTAAAATTTCTCAATGGTCGTCCCTTTTACTTCTGAGAAAAGGTTTGAAAGGTATGTGTAATCCTGATTGAGCCTGTCGCTCAGGTGATCGGAAAGGTTTATTTTGATCTGGTCATCCCTGTAATGGACCAGTTCAATGATAGTCGTTTTTATTTTCTCAACCAGTATGCTTTTCTTATCACCCATCAACTCCAGGCCACTCTATCTAAGGGCAACATCCAGGAGGTTTAGCTGCTCAATTGAAATCTCTTCAAAAATCTCTGCTTCACCCAAATCAACGGTGATGTAGTGCAACCCCAATTTTTTCAACTGAGATTTCACCACCATTTTGCATCGGATGCAAACCATATTTCTAATGAAAATCTTCATTATACCCATTCGTATCCTGCAAATATACGAAACAACTTCATCATAGTCAATTTCTTAAGTGGAACTGGAAGTTATCGTAAATTAATATACCTTTGAGCCAAATGTTGTTAGCCCCATCTGTATGGGCGTCAACATAACAGGTAACTATGGACAACACAATCGGTGAGCCAACCATGGCCACCATGATCAACAATCTTCCCGGATTCATCTATCGCTGTGCCAATGATCCTCAGTGGACCATGATCTATATCAGCGAAGGCTGTCAGCAAATTACCGGGTATACCCCCGATGATTTCATTGGGAATAAAACCCTTGCTTTCAACGACATCATCCATCCCGATTACCAACAGCATCTCTGGGATACCTGGCAGGAGGTACTTGAGAAAAAAGGAGTGCTGGAGGAGGAATATTCAATTATCACCTCTAACGGGGAGATAAGATGGGTATGGGAGCGGGGCCGTGGAATTTTCTCAGAGGAGGGAGAGTTACTTTTTCTTGAGGGGTTTATTACAGATATCACAGACCGAAAAAGGACAGAAGATGCCTTAAAGGAGAGTGAAAACAAATACAGGAAGATCTTTGAAAACATCCAGGATGTCTTTTACCAGGTCGACGTTGAGGGGGTCATCAATGAAATCAGTCCTTCCATCTTTAAGTATTCAGGATATACCCGTGAAGAACTGATCGGAAAACCTGCCGAAGAGGTCTACTATAACCCCAAGGACAGGAATTTACTTATGGAGAAATTGGGGGAAAAAGGTGAAGTTGTGGATTATGATGTCAGGCTAAAAACCAAAGATGATCAGCCGAAATGGGCATCACTGAACATCCATCTTGTTTTTGACGCTAATGGGAATCCGGCAGGTTTAGAAGGGTCATTGCGGGACGTTTCACAGCGCAAGCTGGTTGAAGAAGCTTTGAAAGCGAGTGAAGAAAGGCTGCAGAGCATTTTCCGTGTCGCCCCCACAGGAATTGGAGTTGTTAGAGATAGAATCCTCCTCGATATCAATCAACGGATTTGTGAGATGACAGGGTACTTCCGCGATGAACTAATTGGGAACAGCGCCAGGATGTTATATCCTTCACAGGATGAATTTGAATTTGTCGGCCGGGAAAAGTACCGACAGATAACCGAAAAAAATACTGGAGTTGTTGAAACACAATGGCAGAAAAAAGACGGGCCTGTCATCGATATTATCCTCGCCTCAACTCCGCTTAATCCCAATGAGTTATCCGATGGAATCAGTTTCACAGCATTAGATATTACCCAGCGTAATCGGGCCGAACAACTTCAAAAAGCACTCTACAATATCTCCAATGCAGTGGCCACCACCAGAGACGTTGAAGAGCTGGTCGGGAAGATCCAGGTCGAATTGGGGACCCTTGTCGATACCACTAATTTCTATGTGGCCCTGTATGATGAACAAACCGGAATGCTCTCAACCCCCTTTTACAGAGACGAAGTGGATGAGATCTCAACCTGGCCTGCTACCAAATCTGCGACCGGATATGTCATTAAAACCCAGGAATCCCTGCTTGCCAGGTTGGAAGATTGGGCGCCATTATACGAGTCAGGAGAAGTTGAAGATGTTGGTGTCCCTTCCATGTCCTGGCTGGGAGTTCCACTCTTTATGGATGGAAAAGCCACCGGGGCTCTGGTGGTCCAGAGTTATGACAACCCGGATGCCTACTCGCAGAAGGATGTGGAGATCCTGGAATTCATTTCCCACCAGATCAGCCTTTCCATTCAACGAAAAAAAGCAGAGCAGGATTTGCTCGAAGCCATGGGGAGAGCACAGGAATCGGATACCTTAAAGTCGGCCTTCCTTGCCAACATGTCGCACGAAATCAGGACTCCCATGAATGCCATCCTCGGATTCACTGAGCTTCTTGGTCAGCCTGACAGCACTCCTGAAGAGCAGGAAAAGTTCACCGGAATTATCCGGAATGCAGGCAAAAAACTGATGCGTCTCATCGACGACATCATCGACATCTCGAAACTGGAAGCCAGGCAGATCATGATCGCACCATCGGGTTGCAATATATACCATCTCTTAACTACCACTGTTGCATCCTTCAGTTCAATGGAAATGCTGAAGAAAAAACCCGAAGTGACGTTGCAACTGACCATACCACCTCCGTCATCCATTCCGGAATTGGAGACCGACCCGGTAAGGCTGCAACAGATATTGGATAACCTGGTTACCAATGCCATCAAGTTCACCGATAAGGGCTTCATAGAAATTGGAGTCAGGCCAATAGAATTGAGTCAGGGAAGGTTCCTGGAGTTTTATGTCAAAGATACAGGCAAAGGAATCCCGTCGGAGAAAATTAACATTGTGTTTGAACGGTTCAGGCAGGTGGAGGGTGACAAATACAGGCAGGGGGCGGGATTAGGCCTGAGTATCTCAAAGGCCCTGGTAGAATTGCTGGGAGGAGAGATGAGAGTCGTTTCAGAGTTTGGCAAAGGAACCACATTTTATTTTACTATTCCTTTCCGCGCTGTTCACAATGCCAACACTACAACCACCCAGGCTTCATCTGCAAAATCACTGGACCTGAGCGGGAAAACAATCTATGTTGCAGAGGATGAAGATGATGGATATGCATACATTTCGTTGTTGCTGAAAGACACACATGCCATCATTCGCCGTGCCGACAATGGGGACCTTCTTATGAACATGATCCACGAAAAGATACCCCATCTCATTCTTCTTGATATAAATATGCCAGGAAAAACCGGTTATGACTGCCTGAAGGAAATCCGGGAGGTGGGATACCCGATAAAAATCATCGCACAAACCGCCTATGCCATGGTAGAGGAGAAGATAAAATGCATGGAGGCTGGCTGTGATGGTTACCTGGCCAAACCCTTTACAAAAAAAGGGCTTCACGAGAGCATCGTCAATGTGCTGAAGGCGAATTGAATTTCTATTTCTTTTCTCGCTTTTCGCTTTTCGCTTCTCGCTGCCTATTCCTAGTTATCCGCCATCATGCTTCCCCCGGTATTAACAGAATCTGAACAACGGCTAAAAGATCCATGATGTAGTGAGCAAGGATCAGCCCGAACCGATTGCCGGGATACCGCCAGGCAATCAAAATAAAAACTGCCAGCAGGATAAAGGAGAGGAATCTGAAAACAATAAACCGGATATCATCCGAAATTGGAATCACCACATGCTGAAGGGCTAAAAAAAAGACGATCAGAAATCCAGCAGCCAGTGGAGGGATATTGGCTTTTTCAAGGTAGTAATTAGCGAAAACAAAATAAAATGGGAGTTCAACAAACGCTTGAAGAAATGGGAAGAAAACGAGGATCAAAATGGTTGTGACCAGTGGGAGCGATATTACCAGATTCTGACTGCCCGAATCATTCCCAAAAATCAGGAAGGAAGACATAATAATGCCTCCGATGCTTAGCACAGCGAAACCGAAAAACATCAGCAGGAAGTTGAGCCACCTGAAATCCTTCCAAAACTGCCGGATGAACTGAAAAACATTGACATTCTTTCGTTTCAGGTAAAAAATCAGAAGGAAGAATACATTTACCCCAATCACCTGGAAAAACCACAAGCGCTGAGAATCAGGGAGGGTGAAAGATGGTACAACAAGACGTCCGATTCCTAAAATCAGCAGTCCTGCCAAAAGAAACAGGATAGTTCGGGAAAGCGTTACTCCAATACCCGCGACAAATTTGATCATTGGCTTCCAGGATTACTCTGAATTCAACGCGATGGATCGAATCGAAATTATTGAAGCAAAAGTAGGAAAAATGGAGGAGTCTGTTCGCTCAACACAAAAAACCACAGGATCCTCTTTCTTCATCCTAATCTTCTTACCTTTGCCGCCCCAAATCAATCTATCATGAACTTTGATGCCATTGCCGCCCTCTTTAGCCATGAGGTCTTTACTTATGTGGTTCTTCCGTTGCTTATCTTCTGTTTCCGGATCGTTGATCAGTCGATTGGAACTGTCAGGCTTATCTTTTCAGCCAAAGGGTTGAAAAATCTGGCGCCGCTCTTTGCTTTTTTCGAATCCTTCATCTGGCTCCTTGCGATCAGCCAGATCATGAAAGATGTGAGTAACATCATGATGTATGTTGCTTTTGCAGGCGGGTACGCCACGGGAAATTACTTCGGGATCATCCTGGAAGAGAAACTTTCCGTAGGCAATGTTGTGATCCGGGTGATTCCTTCGAGAGACACCTCGGCCCTCATCTCATTTCTTCGGTCGAAAGGTTATGGTCTCACCGTGGTGGATGTGGAAGGGTCCATGGGCCCAACCAAAATGCTCTTCACAACAGTTAGGCGCAAGGAAGCCAAAGCAATCATCGCAATCGTCAACGAATACAATCCCAACGCGTTCTACACCATTGATGAAGTAAAGGTAGTGGGTGGAGGTTATTTCGCCCACAAATCCAAATCGATCTTCTCCATGCTCAATCCCTTCCAGAAGATGGTGAAGGCTTAGCCTTGCCGCCTTTTCTGAAAAAAACGAATTTCGATTCCTAATCTACTGCAACAGCATATCAACTGTTCCCTTTACCGCATCAATATCCTTATACGCAGCCTGCTGACCGGTTAGCCTTATATACCCCATCTGATCTACAACAACCAACCGGTCGTTCGTTGTGCCATATGCAGTTCCGGTAATTCCCGCATTCAGCAACAACGGGAACGTTACGCCAGTTTCTGTTTTGAAGGATTCCACCTGTGCTGTGCCTCCATCCCATACATCGAGTCCAAGAACAACGACATTCGAATTTGAAGCATACATATTTGCCACCATGGATTGTACTTCCGGGGCCGACTCGATGCAATAATGACAACTATATCCGAGGAAAAACAGGACAACAACCTTCCCATTCAACTGATCAAGCGAGACTGTATCCCCGGCAAGAGATACCAGGCTAAATGCCGGAGCCATCGTTTTGGTAGTGTCGGGAGGGATCTCGGCTTCCTTCTTTTTGCAGGAGGAAAGTATGCCTGCAACGAGAAATAACCCGATGAGTGTCATGGAAAAAGCTCTAATCATTCTTGCGTATTTTATCATTTTCGTGTTGATTTTCAATTGATTTTGCAAATTTATTAATTTTTATTTAAACTGATTCTATTATACTAACGCAAAAAAACACCGGTTATTACCAGTGTTGTTATTTCGCTTTTCGCTATTTCGCTATTTCGCTATTTCGCTATTTTCTTTTACCCCTGGAAGAATCCCGTGAAAAAGGCTTTGGCGTTACTCCCCAGCGCCTGATGCCTGTACCCCCCCTCCTGAATGATGAGGGTTGGTAACTTCATCTGGCCGATAAGCGCCCCGTTTTGTTCAAAATGTTTTTGCGACAAACGCCATGTCCCGGTAGGGTCCCCTTTGGCTGTGTCCAGCCCAAGTGCAACAATAAAAAATTCAGGAGCAAACGACCTGATCTTTTCCAAAGCCTTAGCCAGTGTCAAGTGGTAACTGTCGGGGTCGATCACTTCGGCCAGTGGATAATTGATGTTAAATCCCAACCCCTTTCCTTTGCCTTGCTCGTCTTTGAATCCCGAAAAATAGGGATAGGCAAATGAAGGGTGCCCATGGATGGAAACAGTGAGAACATCGTTTCGGGAATAAAAAATCTGCTGCTGGCCGTTGCCGTGATGGTAATCAATATCCAGGATAGCAACCTTTCCAAATGTTTTCAGGTACTTCGCGGCGATTGCGCAGTTGTTGAAATAACAGAATCCGCCGAAGATCTTCCTTTCGGCATGATGTCCCGGAGGCCTGGTGAGAACATAGGCTGACCTCGTTCCTTCGAGAATCTCTGTAGCCGCAGTCAGCGTACAATTCACCCCCCAGCGTGCTGCCAGAAAGGCATTTTTATTTAACGGCGTGAAGGTATCCAGGCAGTAATACCCTGCGCGAACCGACAGCTCCTTGGGTGGCCGGGCGCTGTTCCGGATCGGGAATACATAGGGATAGACTGATTTACCGGCAGGCAGGTTTTTGCACACCGTTTTAAAATAGGTTACATAGCCCCTGTCGTGAACATCAAGGATCAGCTTCTCCGGAAATTCTTCCACTTTCCCAAGCCTGAAGATTCCTGTCTTCACAAGCTCTTTTTCAATGCTGGCAATCCTGACGGGCGATTCCACATACCCCTTCTCACGGATGTGATGGATCGAATGCCGGTCGTTGATCACCCAGAAAATTTTTTGTTTCTCCGGAAGAAAGGTCTCAAAGGATCTGGATTCCTTTTTCCTGAGGTAACGAAACGGGCGCAACGTTACCGGATCATCCTGGATGCTCTGCACCACTTCCTCTGTATAGGCTTCCGGGCAATAATCCCCGTACTTGCGCTCCAGGATTGCCCGCACAATTTGTCTGGCTCTATCATTCGGGATTGTGGTATTCAGCCCCAACCCGTCAAAAACGAGGTATGGAGCTCCCTCTTCATCAGGATTCACGGGGGTTTCGTACAATGTATTGGCGAGTGGCCTTGCGCCATACCGTTCATAAAAGGCCAGCCGGGTTTTGTTCTGCAGGATGTATTTCTGATCCTTGTACAAAACCGGGTCATCCGGGAGGCATTCATAAAAGATTCCAATGGCTCCCAATGCTTCAGCCTCCTCCCTGAGACGTTCATACAGCGTTCCTCCTACTCCCGAAGAGGTCTTGCCTGGAGTAACAGCCAGAAAATCCAGGAAACAGAATTCCAGGTCGGGCATATACAGCAACAAAGCAAATCCCCGGATGGTTTCGTTCAAATCATCGGCAATAAGCAATGCAGTCTGGTATTTATATTTCAGAGGATCAACCAGCTGTTCAGAAACCTCCAGGATCTTCTCCTCCCGGATGTCGGGAAACTGCTCACGGATGATCTGCCTCACCTTATCCATCGCCCGGAGATTCACCTCCAGAAATGGATTCGATATTTTCCTGATACGAAACATAGTCACAAAGGTTGGATTTTTTCCCGATAAAACTGCTAGTTCGCAGTTCGCAGTTGGCAGTTGGCAGTTTGCAGTTGGCAGTTTAAAGCGAAGATCTTCACACCCTCACACCCTTTACCTCCCTACCTCCCTACTTCCCTACTTCTTCCGCCTCTCTTTCTTTTCGGCGTTTAGCCTCTTCTCCTCCAGCCGCTTCTCTTTAGCTGCAGCCGTCGGTTTGGTAGGTTTGCGCTTCTTGCGGGGTGTTAACGCTTTGGCAAGCAAGTCGTAAAACTTCTCAATCACCTTCTCTTTGTTCTTCAACTGGGTTCGCTCCGATTGAGAAACCAATACCAGCTCTCCCTCCTGGTTGATCCGTTTCGCCAGCTTCCCGACAATCAAATCCTTCTCTTCCTGAGATAGTAACAAAGAATTCGTCACATGAAACCGTAGCTCCATTTTAGTACTTACCTTGTTCACATGCTGTCCGCCGGGACCGCTGCTGCGGGAAGCCGAAAAGGAAAGTTCCGTTTCAAAATTACGGTTTCGAAGAGACTCTTTTAACATAAACATTGGTTGGTTCCAGGAGATGTCCACAAGCAATTATCCTGCAGGCTTCCGGGTATATGAAGGGAGTGTGAATGAGAAGGTGCTTCCTTTACCCTCCTCGCTTTCCACCTTGATCTGTCCGCCGTGCCGGTCCACAAACTCCTTGCAGATGACAAGACCCAGACCCGTGCTGGGTTCACCTGTAGTTCCCTTACGGCACGTCGATTGATCAATTATAAACAGTCTTCTGATGATATCTTCGGGGATCCCGATTCCCCCATCCGATACAGAGATCTCAGTCATATCATTCGGGTTCGCCATGGCGGTTATGGAAACGTTGCCTCCTTCGGGAGAGAATTTCACAGCGTTGAATAAGAGATTTCTGAGGATTGTCTCAAACATGTGGATGTCGGCAAACAACATCATCCCGGATGGGATCTCGTAACTGATCCTTATCCCCTTTTTTGAGGCATAATCTTCAGCAAGTTCGGTAATCTCGTATATCTTTTCACCCATTTCAATAGCTTCCTGTCGCATTGCAAGCTTTCCACGCTGTATGTAAGACCATTCCAACAAGTTATCGAGTAAACGGTAAAGATGGACGGCCGATTTGTTCAGGCTTACCGAAATCGAATGAATTTCTTCGAACTCCATATTCGATAAATCTTCAACCAGAAGTTGGGTTAATCCAAGGAATGAATTAAACGGACTGCGCATGTCGTGAGCCAGAATCGAAATGAACTTATCCTTTTCGGTATTCAGGTTTCGGAGCTGCTCATTCTTCAGTTCAATGTCCCGTTCGATGCGTTTTCTTTCTGAGATATCACGCGTGATGCTGATAATATGCGGAATCCCCTGGAGATGAATTATTTTTGCCGACATCAGGCCGGTTATTTCCGTTCCGTTTTTCAGCAAAAAAGGTGCTTCATAATTTTCGCAATATCCCTTTTCCTTGAGGGTCTTTACCACCTGGTGCCGGTCGGAAATATTTTTCCAGATATTAATTTCAATAGAAGATTTCCCTATGGTTTCTTCGCGTGTATATCCAGTGATTGCTAAATACCCTTCGTTGATATCCACCAACAGTCCATCGTCCAGGCGCGTAATGGAGGCAGCATCGGGGCTGGTATTAAAGATCTGCTGCAACTCCTTTTTGGCATCCGTAATATCGGAGTTTAGCCGCTGATTCAGCATGATGATCAGGCCGAACGTCCACAGCAGGCTCACAATGAGAGCGTCGAAGAAAGGAAGAAAATTAAAGAGTGTAGGGGATAAAAAATGCTCCATAGGCACGCCCATCAGGATCATGACAGTCCGGTATGCAAAAAGGCATCCATGGATCAGGAAGATGGCTGCATTGAAGTTGGCAGAAGCCCTGATAGCGGGAGTTTTGTATTTGAAGAGACTGTATGCCGTAAACATCGGGATAATTGCGATGGTGGCATTGATCACAACTGAACGAATCTTAAGATTTTCATCAATAAATAAAAAATAGAGCAACCCCAGCAGGAAGAGCAGGGCAATAGGTATAATCACTCTCAAGTTGACTTTCAAGCCAAGAAAAATCCTCACCCCAATGTACAGGAAGATGGTCCCGGCAACGATCATGGTATTTTGAATAATTATTGCCAGCGGAAGTAATGAGGGGATCTCCCGTAAAAGGATAAAAAAGAATCCGACAACCTCCGCAGCACTCCAAAGCAACCACCACCCAACTCCCGGGTAAGCTTTGTTTACCCTGTACTGGTGAACAAACACCACCACTTGCATCAGGTGAGTAGTCCCAAGGATGAAGATAAGAGTTGGTATATCGAGGTTAAAATGCATGGCGAAATTGAAAAGATAAAGATAGGCTTATTAATGGTGGTTTTTACGGAAATAATAAATTTACCGATGCCCTGAAGCCGAATTGCGGTGCATTGAAGTTGCCAAAAAACAGCTTGGGACCTAGTACAAAGTTAACGATCTGCTGACCGATCTTCACTGCTTTCTGTCCAGTAAAAACAATCGCTCCGGTAGTGATCCGCCTCTTCCATTCCAGTCCGATCTCCGAGGTCAACCCCAAGCCCCAGCCATGCTTGATAGAATAGACAACAATAGGTTGAAAATAGGAATAACTGAAATCGGGTCTCTTCTCATCTCCGGCAAAACTCCACAGATGAAACAGCAGAGCTCCAGCCATCACCTTTCGGGTTTGGATGACAGCAATAACTCCTGGTCCGGTTGCCCATTTCTTTGCCGAAAGTTCAGGCAGCATCCCTGAAGGGAAGTAAAAAGATGGCCCAATCCCCCAGACAACTTTGCCCAGCCTTGGCGAAATAAAGGTGTTGATTAGCAAATCCCCAACACCAGTTTGGGTTGTTGTCCCATAGATGTGGGATTGTGAAATTACAGGTAACACCACACGGGTTATCAGCTCAATGCTCCGGCTTAGCCGCGCAGGGAAAATAGGCATCAGGTTCATCGTCCAGCGGGTTCCGTTGTTAGGGGGAATATTGAAATCAAAATTGTGCTGGAAAGGAAAGCTGATATAACACAACGGATTGGCCTTCCGCATCAGTAATATTTCATCCGTTTGAGAAGATGCATTCCCAGCTGCTATGAGAGAAATGGTAAGAACCAGGATAAATTTTCTCATAGCCGGGAAATAGTTGAAAGATCTGGTAAATGTACGATATAGTAATTCACCATTTCGCTATTTCGCCATTTCGCTATCTTTGTCCCCATGCACGACTACCCCATCTTCCTCTTTGTCGCTTTGCTGATTTTCGGATATGGACTCTTCTCTAAAAAATCCGGCGAATCGATGATCACGGCTCCCATGGTATTTGTTGCTGTTGGCCTGGCAGCCAGCTTCATTCCCGTCGACTTCCTGAAGGGAGGCATCCGGGCGCCATTCTTCAAAGTGATTGCCGAGATCACCCTGGTATTGATCCTTTTCATCGATGCCTCCACCATCAACCTGCGCACTCTGATCAAAGAGAAAGGGATTCCTTTCCGCCTGCTCTTAATCGGCCTTCCGCTTACCATGGCGGTTGGCACTCTTCTCGCCATGCCACTATTCCCCTCCTTAGGGATATGGACCCTCTGCCTGATGGCTTTCATGCTCTCCCCAACGGATGCCGCCCTGGGGAAAGTGGTCGTCACATCTCCACGAATTCCTGAAAAAATTCGTCAGGCAATCAATGTAGAGAGCGGACTGAATGATGGCATTGCACTCCCTCCCATTTTGGTATGCATCGCTGCTCTAGCTGATGTTCCCGGTGCACATAATGAGGCCGACTACTGGGTTTTCTTTACTCTCAAGCAACTTATTCTGGGACCGCTGATTGGTGCAGCGGTAGGCTGGCTTGGGGGGTGGCTGGTCGACAAAGCATCAAAAGCAGGCTGGATGAACTCCACATTTCAGCGGTTAACCTCTGTTTCACTTGCTCTCATGGCATTTACGCTTGCTGAAATAGTCTATGGAAATGGGTTCATTGCTGCTTTTTTCGCCGGATTATTCCTTGGTACCAGGACCCCGGAAGTCCGGGAACGTATCCAGGAATTCGGCGAAGCAGAAGGGGAAGCCCTCGAACTTTTTATCTTCCTCCTCTTCGGGATGATCCTGGTTCCTATGTCATTGGCCTTCTGGAACATCAACACCTGGATCTATGCCATCCTTAGCCTCACGATCATCCGGATGATACCTGTTGCAATTTCTCTCCTGGGATCCGGGCTTAGCTGGCAGTCGGTCGGTTTTGTCGGATGGTTCGGCCCCCGGGGAATTGCCTCTATCCTCTACCTGGTGCTGGTACTGATCACATTGGGCTTCAAAGGGAATGAACAGATCATGTCGACCGTGGTGATGACGGTCATGTTGAGCGTATTTCTCCATGGACTCAGCGCACTCCCCCTTTCGAAGATATACAGGAAATAGAAATTTAGTTGTACTTTTGGGTAAATTGTATCAGAAACATGATAAATAACAGATTCTATCTCCTCTATATCGTTTGGGCCGTTGTAGTTGTTTGCACGTTTCTGCTGACCCTCAACTTCAGCATTAACTTCAGCAAACAAATAGTTGAAGCCTCATCCAGAGCCTTCTTCCAGGAGATCGTTGCAACCCGGTCATGGAACTCGTCCCATGGCGGCGTATACGTGATTGTTTCTGAAAAGACACAGCCTAATCCTTACCTGGAGGACTCATTGAGGGACCTCAGCACCACAACTGGGATAAAACTTACGAAGGTTAACCCGGCCTTCATGACCAGACAGATCTCAGAAGTGGCACGTAAAAAAAATGATATCATTTACCACATCACCAGCCTCAATCCAATCAGGCCACAAAACAGTGCCGACAGCTGGGAACGCAAAGCCCTGGAGTCATTTGAGAGGGGAGATACTGCAACGTTTGAACTGGTGGATATGGATACAGCAAGCATGTTCCGGTACATGGCCCCTCTTAAAGTAGAAAAATCCTGCCTGAATTGCCATGCAAAGCAGGGTTACAGTTTGGGTCAGATCCGGGGAGGCATCAGTGTGACAACCCCCAGCTCAGATTATTACCACACCCTTACCCAAATAATTATTACCCGTTCAACCATATTCCTCTCCCTGCTTCTGATAGGAATCTTTGGGATATTTTTCTTCCAAAGGATGGTTAAGAAACAATTCCTCATTGTCCAGAATCAAAATAAAACATTAACTGCAGTCAACCTCGAAAAAGACAGGCTGTTCTCCATTATAGCCCATGACCTGAGGTCGCCATTGTCGGGTATACAAGGATTGAGCAAGGTATTGCTTGAGGAAAAGGATGGCCTGACTACTGAAGAAAGTGACCGGATTATCGGATCGATCGCACGCTCATCCGAAAATGTTCTCAAACTCTCTGAACACCTGATCCTTTGGTATCAAACCCGTAAAGGAATCCAGTCTTTCAATCCGGAATACTTCAATATCAATGCAATTGTTGATGAAGTGATTGAGCTCTCTGCTGAAAAAACAGAGAAAAAAGAGATAATTATTACAACAAGCATCCCTGATGGAATGCAAGTGTATGCCGACCTTAACATGATAGAGACAATCTTCAGAAACCTGATAGGGAATGCGTTAAAATTTACACCCCATGGTGGAAAGATTGAGATTTCAGCAAAGAATTCCGGAATTTCGGGTTTTGTGGAGATCTCTGTAGAAGACAATGGAATTGGAATGGATCAGCAAACCATCGACCATCTGTTTGAACACAACTTCAACATCTCCAAACCAGGCACCGATCAGGAAGAGGGCACCGGGTTAGGCCTTGCCATCTGCCATGAGTTCATTGCAAAGAACAATGGGGCAATCCGGGTTGAGAGTACACTGGACATCGGCAGCCGGTTTATACTGACATTGCCTTCAAAGGAGTAGAATCTCTATGAAACTGATAAAATAAAAGGCTATGAAATTTCCTGAAGACGGAATGCTGCTTCGGATCTTTATCAGTGAATCCGATACCTGGAAAGGTCAATCCCTGTATGATGCAATTGTTCTGCGAGCCCGGGAACTGAACCTGGCCGGAGCAACTGTCATCCGCGGCATCATGGGCTTTGGCGCTGAAAGCCGCATTCATACTACCAAGGTTTTGAGGCTATCAGAAGATATGCCGGTAATCATTGAGATTGTCGACCAGGAAGAAAAGATCAACGAACTGCTCCCCTTTCTTGACGAAACCGTGAAAGAGGGACTAATCACACTGGAGAAGGTTCGTGTGATAAAGTACAGGTCTTCCTCGTAGGACGAAGTACGAAGGACGAGTGACGATGAACCCGAAACTTGTACAGCTGCATTTTATTGCTGCTCCGAGCCGGAAAGCGCTATCTTTGTAATAAACAACACAAACCAAACTTGTATGGAGCACTTTGAAAAGATTTTACGGCTCGACAATGCCTTTGAAGCCGAAAGAATGCGCGAAATGCTTGAAGGGAATAACATTCCTTTCTCGATCATTGAAAGAACCGACTCTGCCCTGGGCGGTATCTCGGAAATGGAATTCGGATGGGGTTACCTGGAAGCCTCTGCAGAGAACCGGGACAAGATCCTGAAATTTTACAGCGAGATTACCGGGAAATAGATGAACCGTCACAGGCAGCATCTTCAGACCGAGGTAGATGCCTCTTTCCTTTACCGGACGCTTGGAGAACACGCCGACGAGCCGGCATTGGCTGAGATCTATTTTGGCATGGCAAAAATCGAAGATAGCCATGCCAGGAAAATGCTTGAGAAATACCTCTCACAGGGAATCACTGCCACACTTCCCAAACCCTCAGTACGTGCACGGATTCAGGTGAAACTGGCCCGGCTTTTCGGGGATCAGCCTTCTTTAGTGTTGATCAAAGCAGGGGTTTGGATTCGGAATCAGCGGCAAGATTACTGCAGCTTCAATGCCAGCCCAGGGTATGCCGGCAAACCCCTGTAAATAGCCCTGGCATCAGCTTTGCTTACCTCAAGGCGTATCAGGATCTCGGGTTCAGGAGATAATCCGGCCAAAACAGCCTGCATCGTCTTACTCCGAACAGCCCCCTGTATCTCCTTTTCATAGCTGCCGAGTACCTCCTCCTCATAGTCATAGGGCTCCTCGCGTTGCCGAACTTCGATGGCAAGATGCCGGTTGAAATAAACGATGAAGAAGACCGAACTGGAATCGGCTGGGAGCGGGCCGGCATTTTGAAGAGCGGCTTCGCTGGTATCCTTTGGAGCCTCTTTCACCACGTACCTGATTTTAGGGATCGTCGAATGATCTGCCCTGCCGAGGAACGGTGTCGAAATCCATTGCAGCAGTTGCGACTTGTTCAAACACCTCAACCGTTTGGTTACCCGGATATCCGTCAGGCGGCATTCCCGCACCGGGACACCTTTGATCTCCATGTGCAGAAGGCTGTCGGGAAGGTTCAGATTCAAATAAGCCGAATCCTGAAACGATAGAAGAAGCATGTTTGACAGATAAGCCTTGTCCAGTTCCAGATCCCAGATGGTGTCAACTTTCTGCAATATCATCTGGCTGGAATCAACATCAAGGCCAACCAGTGCCATCTCTGTCGTATCAGCGGTTGGAAAGTCGTGGTCGCAAGAGCTTGCAGGGCTGACGACAGCCAGGTAAAAAACGTATGCAGGAAGGAGAAGTGTGAGGAAAAGGGCCACGATGATTGCCGGTTTTGAATGGGCAAACCATATAATGAAGTCGTGTATCTCATTCCAAATCAGCCTTAAAATCTTCGATAGATCCATCTCTCCGGTTTTTAATAGATAAACACGTTTGAACCTGTCTTCAGCGTGGTATACACTGCCTTCAGGTCGTCATCTCCCAACCTGATGCAGCCATGGGTCACTGCCATGCCCAAAAATCGTTTGTATAGGGTTCCATGGATCAGGTACCCATCCTTGAGCTCAAGTTTGTACTGACCCAACGTACCATACTCATAGCGGGAGGGATGCCGTGGAGAAGGGACCGGAAGCCCCTCTTCGATGAACGCCCAGTCGGGCCTCACCCACACCGGATTCACCTGCTTGCTTCTGACTTTCAACATCCCGCGCGGAGTCTCAAATACCCACTTCTTGTTGTCTCCCTTGGTGAGTATGGTGTAGCTGCCCGTGGAGCACATTCCCTCCCTGATCAGCTGATCCCGTTGCATCAGCTTGAAGGTATTATGTGTTGTATTGACGATCAAATAAGGTTGCTGTGGGATCAGGTTGTGGAGTTTCTTTTGGATAACTGCAATATCTTTCTTGATAGATATCTGATAAGCGGAGAGCTCATTTACCGGGACCCGATTCAAAAGAGATGGGTCTTCCGGCAAAGGCACAAAACGAACAACCACCTCACCGATGGAGCCTGCCCGGCGAACCACGATGAGTGCGAGCAGTACCGAAAACGCCAGAGCAAGGAGGATCAGTATGATATACCAGATCGGTTTTCTTTGCTGCGAGTAGGTTGTTGTTAAATGCTCTTTCATCTTATTTTTCTGAAGCCTGGACCTCTTCCAGGGTTTTCAAGGAACCAACAATTGTTACTGGAGTGCCAACCTCCGCCCATCGGAACACCTGATCCATATCTTCGTTGGAAACGGCTACACACCCATCTGTCCAGTTAATCCCTTTCCCGCCACCACCATGAATCTCGATCAACCCGCCAATGCTGGTCTTCTTCGAAATCAGTCCCTTTTTCTTCTGCTGGGCAAAACGTGCTTTGTCTTCTTCGTTGGGATAATTGATCAGCAATGCCTTATAGTAATTCGTTCTCTTTTTGCTTTTCATTTTGGTAACGGAATACCTCCCTTCCGGAGTTGCTTTATCCCCAACATAATTTTTTTCTCCGATCCAGTTGATACCAAACTCGGCATCCAGGGCATGAATCTCCACTCCCCGTGAGTAAATATAACACTTATGGGCAAATTTATCCACGATAATGACAGACTTCTTATTAGCTCTGGACCAGTTAATCGTTTCGTCCACCCATATTTTCCATTTCGAAATGTTGGCAAAATAGTTCTTCAGGGTCTTCTGGTTTTTTCGTATCGATTCACCGATCAGGAACCTGCTTTTCTCAAGCTTGGGAACAACCCGGTTATAGTTTCCGCTTTCATAAGCTTTCCTGGCTTCCAGGAATAACATTTCTGCGGTGCGGAAATCCTGCCTCGACTGCTGATTCAAGGGCAACACGCCAAAATGGTTCGCATAGCGCTCCAGGTCCTTTTCAACCTCCTTAAACACAACCGCCAGGTCGTGGTGCATTGAATCCTTTACAGCAATTGACTTCCGGCATGCCTCTTCGCCTTTCCTAAGGGCCAATTGAATTTTTTCATTCAAAAGAGAGTAGTCCCTGGAAATGTACCACCTGGTATTCTGGATATTCCACTCTACCATCGCCTCTCCATAAGCTATTTCAGCATCCGACAGCAGATCCCCTGCATACTCAGCAGCCTCGGCCTGTCGGGCATTACTCAGCACCTGGCTGCAACGGTCAATCGACTCTACAGGCGGATGAGCCGAAAGCGAAAAAAGTGTGATGAGCCCTCCCCCGGTGAAAAGGAGAACCATTATAATGACGAGAGATAATTTTCCGCGCCGTTTTAAACTCATTGATATAGCTAACTATAATGAACCACAAAGGAACCTTTCAGTCCTTTGTGGTTAAAAACTCTAAAGAATTCCATGCAGATGGAGGAATTACTTCCGTTTTGTTTTGGCAATGGCTTCTTCCAATTCCGCTTTCAGCGAATTGGTCTTTTCCTTTGCAGCACTGACCTTTTCCTGGGCTGTCATGTAATCACCGTTGTCAATGAGTGTGGCAACCTCTGTGAGAGTGGCCTCAACACCTGCCAGGTCGGTCTGGATAGCTTCCAGCGCGGCTTTTCCCTCTTTTCCGCGAGGAGCTTTGGCGATGAGAAGTTTCACCTCGGCAACCAGGCTATTGGTTTCCACGAGAGCATTTTGAACCTCAATCTTAACTTCCTCTTTCTTCACAATCGCATCATCTTTCAGGGTAGCAGCCATGGTGGTTACCGTAACAAGCAACGCTTTGGCGTCTTTGTAACTGCGCATCATCGAGAATTTTGATTTTTGAGTCTCGATCATGGTCATCGCCTTGTTCAGTGAATCCTGAAGGGCGTTGAAATCAGCTGCGAGGTAACGCTGGGCTTCAACTGCTTTGGCAGCTTCAACTGATGCATTGGCTGCATCCAACTCTTCCTGTGGCAATTTGGCACAACTGGTGGTCAGCATCATCACGGCGCCAACAACGACCAGCATACTAAGAAAACTCTTTTTCATTTGATTTTGTTTTTTAGGTTAATGAATCCCTGCTCCATAAGCAATTATTGTGCCACAACTTTTATCTATTTCATTACCTGATTGTTATATACATTATACCATGAAATCACAAGAGGTCAGACAGTGTAAAAATGTAAGTAAACCTTACAGAAATGTAAATATTTCTTACAGAGATGTAAAGGAAGCGGTCAATCAGAGATCCAGTCCGTATTTCTTCATCCGGTCATGAAGCATCACCCGCGAGATGCCTAAAAGCCGGGCTGCCTTCACCTGGTTTCCATGGGTATGACTGAGGGTGAGGCGAAGCAGATTTTTCTCGGTTTGATCGATGACTTCATGGTACAACCGTCCTTCATATGCACTCGGATTATCAGGAAAGCGCAGAGAAGTGTGGACAGTAGGTGAGGGTTCCTCCATCCTATGTGTTTGCATACGAACCAACGGTTCGTGGCCTTGCCGGAATTGAGGAATTTTGTGAGGTTCAGCAGCCTGCCCTGTCTCGGAGCCGATACTGATCAGATCGGGAGTGATTACCTGGTTCTTGCTAAGCAGCACGGCGCGTTTGAGAGCATTCTCCAGCTCCCTCACATTTCCCGGCCATGTGTAAGAGAGCAGTTTGTCCATGGTCTCCCGTGGAATCGTGATCGCAGTATCCCGTATTCCCGGATTGTGCCGTTCGATGAAATACTCCGTAAGCAGAGGGATATCTTCCATCCGCATCCGCAGCGGTGGCAGTGTGATGGTGATCACCTTCAGCCTGTAGTAGAGGTCCTCACGGAATGTTTTCGTCTGAATCCCCTGTTCCAGGTTTTTGTTGGTAGCCGCAATGATCCGCACATCCACTTTCTGGGTCTTGTTGCTGCCAAGCCGTTCAAATGTTCCCTCCTGGATAACGCGAAGCAGCTTCGCCTGAATCGGGAGGCTCATGTCACCAATCTCATCGAGAAAGATGGTACCGGTATCGACCGTCTCGAACTTCCCTGCTTTTGCCTTTCCGGCATCCGTGAAGGATCCCTTTTCGAAGCCAAACAATTCACTCTCCAGCAACGTGTCGGGGATTGCTGCACAATTTATGGTGAGAAAAAGTTTGTCGGCACGGTCACTGTGCATGTGAATCGCTTTGGCAATCAGCTCTTTCCCTGTGCCGCTCTCGCCGGTGATCAGCACTCCGGCATCACTGGCAGCCACCTTGCCGATCATTTTGTACACCTCCTTGATAGCAGGAGTCTTACCAACTATCCGGTCGGCAACAGACTTCTCCCCGCTCTTCATCTGAAGATGAATCCCTCCCTCCTCTTCTGTCATCATCTTCAAACCCAGCGCCTCCCTGATGATCAACCGCATCTTATCAATATCGAAGGGCTTCTCCATGTATTCGTATGCTCCCAGTTTCATGGCTTCGATCACCCGGTCGGTCGTCCCGTAGGCCGTCATGATGATGACCGGGATCTGGGGATTGATCTCCTTGATCCTTCGGATGGCTTCCAGTCCGGTCATTCCGGGCATCTCGATGTCCATCACCACCAGGTCGGGCTCCTCCCGGGCCAGCAACCGCAAGGCTTCCGCTCCGTTCGCCGCCTCCACAACATCGTACCGGTCTTCGGTCAGAAGCTTTTTAAAGGAGTAGCGAACAGATGGTTCGTCATCTACAATCAGGATCCTATTCATGGCTGGTGGTTGAAGTAACTGGTAACTGGATGGTAAAGGTAGCACCTTCACCGGAATTATTGGTGGCGACGATCCGTCCGTGGTGCAATTCTAAGATCCGCTGCGAGATGGAGAGACCTAATCCTATCCCACCCGGACTGCCTTTGACGAAGGGATCAAAGAGCGACTCTAACATCTCACTTGGTATCCCGCTTCCGGTGTCGCTGATGCTAAGACGGAGCCACGCAGCCGGTCCGTCTTCCTTTTTTTCATGCACTACGGTTGTGTTGACCGACAGCACTCCACCCGTCTTCATTGCTGCAATCGCATTCTGCAAAAGGTTCATCAACACCTGCTTCAGCTGGTCGGAATCCGTTTGCACGTAGACTCTCCCATCCACATGAGACTCCTTCAGCTCGATATTGTTCTGTTTCATCTGAGGAGCCATCACATGGAGCATCTCCCGGATGACCGGTTTCACCTCAACCTCCTTCAGTTGCGGTTTCCCGGGGCGGGCATACTGCAGGAAGTTCTGCAGAAAACTCTCCATCCGGCTGATCTCGCCAAGAATCACCTGCAAGTCATACTCTTTTTCTCCACTGATGCCTCCCTCTTTCTTCATGGTATAGATCAGCATCTTGATGGCAGCCAGCGGGTTTCGGATCTCGTGAGCAATGGCAGGTGCAATCTTCCCGATCGCAGCCAGCTTAGATGACTTCTCAAGCAGTTCCTGATTCTTTCTCAGGTCATCGTGAGCCTGGTTGATCCGTGTGATCATCTGGTTGATATGCAGGTCAATCTCTTCCAGTTCCTTGCCGGGCGACATCCTCACATGCTCCACCAGTTCGCTGCCGGCGGCATCCCTTACCTTGAGAACCAACTTGTAAATCGGATTGAGCAGAATGCGCGCCACCAGCCATCCCAGGATGAGCCCGAGGGCCAGTCCCCCTATGCCAAACCAATACATCGCAATGCGGATGATATCATTGTTCCGCCTGATCCGACGCTCGTAGTCCGACTGGTCATTCTGGTTTGACAGGACCAGTGCGCCGCATTTGTCCTCAATGGTATTGATCAGGTCGCGGCTTCCGTGCACCAGCAATGCATTCGCAATGAGTGTGTCCCCCAGTTTCTCCGACGAGAGTGCACTGTTAAGGTTTTGCATATAATTGGCGAATAGGGCTGAAATCTGCTGGATCAGCATAGTCTCCTCCGCGGTGTTGGCCGACTCTTTCGCGTTTTCCAGAACCCTGTCAAACTCCCTCTCTTTCTCCCGGAGGCTCTCCACCCAGGCACTGTCCTTGTCGATGATGTAGTTTAGCGATATCGCCCGGATGCCGTGAAGCGTGATCTCCAGCTCCTTGGCTGCCCGGATGTTGCTGATGTTCTCTTCGATGATTGTATTGCTTGTATCTTGTACCTGGTAGGTAAAGGAGATGATGAGAAAACCTCCAGCCATGATCAGGGCGATGACCACCAGCGACCATACGATGATCTGGTAACGAATGTGGAACTTCATGGCCATGGGTTTGTCCTGGAAATTTGAGATAAATGTACGGAAATAAGTCGATCCAATCGTTTATCTTTGCTCTCTGCATGTGGCATAAAACAATAGCAACAGGAAAAGGACTCCTCACCTGGTCAAAGACAACTTCTCCTGGCTTTTCTTCATCATCACCCCGGTTTGTCTTCTGCTGGCCTGGTGGATCGTTAAAAAAGTCTCTCCTGCTGCTTCAGGCAGTGGAATTCCTCAGTTGATGGCAGCCCTGGATTCCAAACGGGATCCGAAAAAGGTATCAACCGGTTTCCTGCTTGGCGGAAGGGCCCTGCTTGCGAAATTTACGAGCAGTATTGTGGCATTACTTGGCGGTGCCGTTATCGGCCGGGAGGGCCCAATGATCCAGATCAGTGCCTCTATTTTCTATATCGTCCACAAATTTATCCCCAAAGAGTGGCCACGTATCGACAGGGGAAGGATGCTGATTGCCGGAGGAGCGGCCGGGCTGGCAGCTGCTTTTAACACCCCTCTGGGAGGGATCGTTTTTGCCATTGAAGAGCTTGCCAGCACACACCTCAACGCTTGTAAATCGTCGCTGCTATATGCGGTGATCTTCTCGGGGATGACCGTTCAGTGGATTTTGGGACCCTATCTCTTCCTCGGGTTCCCGAAGGTGGATGCTGCAGGATTTTCCATGGTCGGCTACGTGATCCTTTTTAGCGCTGTCACCGGAATTATCGGAGCCTACCAGGGGAAAGTGATCCTTCAGCTGATTTACCTGAAAAGACGGTTGAAAAAACCATTTATGCGGATTCTCTGGGTTGGATTATCCGGCGTGGCCCTGGCTCTCCTGTTTTACTTCAATCCTTCCCCTGCCTTTGGACCCGGCAAGGAGATCATGACTTCGATCCTCTTCAATACAGAGGGAAATGAAGTGACAATGTGGCTCCTGCTGAGTCGTTTTGTTGGGGCAATTCTCTCTTATACCAGCGGGATTGCCGGAGGCGTTTTTGCAACTTCTCTCTCTGCCGGATCCATGATTGGTGAACTGATGATGGGTCTGATGAACCTCGATCAGGAGAACAAATTACTGATCCTGGTTGCCATGATTGGTTTCCTTACCGGTATCACCCGTGCCCCGTTTACCTCCTCCATTCTGGTGCTGGAGATGACCGACAGGCATTCTGCTATTTTCATGTTTATCCTGGCTGGAATGATCTCATCGTTAGCCGCCCGCATCATTGATAAGAAGTCGCTCTATCAGCGACTTGAATGGAATTACTTGCGGTAAAGAAAGACAGACACTGAATGTTCAGCGTCCGTCTTTGGTTCATCCCGGATTATTTGCTTCGGGGAGTCGGTTGTGTCGAAGGTTTTCCTTTCGTTCCCGTGTTACTCTTGGTACCGGTGTTATTCGGTGCTGTATGGGTAGTTGTAGATTCCCTGACAGGAGGTTTGACTTGTGTCCGTGTTGTTGTAGATTCCCTGACAGGAGGTTTGACTTGTGTCCGGGTTGGAGTAGATTCCCTGACAGGAGGCTTGACTTGTGTATGGGTAGTAGAGGTTGTCCTGTTCGTGACATTGTTTCTTTGCGATGTGGTTGGAGCCACTCTCTGGGTATTCTGCTTCGTCGTTGTCTCAGTTGTCTGTCGGGTTGCAGGCTGTGTGCGGGGAGTGATCTTACCTGGATCTGTGGTCCGTGTGTTAATCTTCCCTGGCTCTGTAGTGCGTGTTGAGACTTTTCCCTGATCTGTGGTCCGTGTGTCGGTCTTTCCACGCTCCACTGTGCGATAGTTGGCGGGACGAGCCTCTTCCTGATTTTTGGTAACGCCCGGGCGATATACCTTCACCTGGTTTGCCTGTGCATCAATCCCTACAGGTTTGTCGGAATCAACTATGGTGCGTTTCTGCACTTTGGTTTGTGTATGTCTCTCAACATCGGGAACTCTTGGGCCGTTATCCCAGGTCCAGGTGTTGTGACGATCATCGTTTCCGTAATAGTAGTTGTTGATGTAGGTGATGTTGTTGACCTGAACCGGCCTGTCGTAAATATAGGAGTGCCAGTTATATGCGCAGAAGTGGCGGAATGGAACGAATGTCCACCAGAAACTGGGAGGACGCCAGCTATAGTTGACATTCACATACATATTCGGTCCCATAGGCGCCCAGGCCCAGTAAGTATCATAGCTGCCCCATGTAACCCATGCAGGCGCCCATTCATACCCGGGTAGCCACATCCAGCCAAAATAATCGTCGAAGTACCATCTTCCGTAGTGGAAGGTAGCCCAGCCCCAGCGGTATTCAGAGACCCAGGTCCAGCCAAGGTCAGTATACACCCAATTTCCGCGAGTGGAATAAGGCTGGAAGTCTTCGTTGTAATTAAGATAAGGCTTCCAGGCGTAGCCGTATTCCGGGGTGTAGATCCACTCCCCGTATGGCGCAAGTTCGTTGTAGAAAGTCTGGATGGAGATGGATACTTGGTTGTTATAGTGATTGTGTCCTTCTACACAAATCGATGTAGCCATCAGGAACCCCAGAACAAAAATTATCTTTTTCATGGCTTTAAGTTTTAATAATGGTTGTTTTTTCTGTTTTACAATTATTGGCGCCAACCAACTATGTAAAGAGCAAACTCTATGCCAAAAAAATAACCAGGCAAAAAACAGGAAACCTTGTTGTTGATAGAATACCTGATCAAAGGGTTATGGATTTCTCCCCTGTATGTCCAGGAATGTCGCAAGCTATGGCTGTAATGGTTACTGCGTACAAAGATACTCTATCAGAAGGGCCTGTACCAGTTGAAGGGGTTGCGACATCCCCCGTTAAAAAGCTGTGTATCTGTGATTTAATCCCGTAAAAGTTTCTATTATTTTTATCAATTCTGCAATATCCTGCATCCCGTATCCCTTATCCTGTATCCCCTATCCCCTATCGCGTTTCTTCAGTTGAGCTTCGGTTGAGCTTCGGTTGAGCTTGCTGAGCGGATTTACCTGAAAATCTTCTGGATTCAGCCTGGCTTAGCTATCAGAGTTGTTCCTTGTCGGGTGTAGTCAGGAAATGGTGTACCTATGTTGTACCAGGAATGAAAAAACCGCCCCGATTATCCGAGGCGGTTTTTCACTGCATTATCAAGCAATCACGACGTGAATAATTCTTAATACGTCATTCGTAATTGAGTTGTGATCCCGGAGGCAATCGAACTGCTTCCTAGGACTACTGATTTTACTGTACTTTCAGAAGCCTCACCGTTTTTATAGGCAGTTTCTTAGCCGCGTTCTTGACCTGTACCCAATTCGATGCTTCCATTATTGGGAAACAGTGGAGAAAAGTGCATCAAAATAAATTTGTCCGCACTGTTTTTTTTAGCATTTTTTTTCAAGAAGAAACATCTTTTCTAATTGATTATGCAACAACCTGTTTGACTCTTCGATGTTCATAACAGGTTACATTTAGTTTACTTTTACTTTACTATTACGTTAATAATCAGGCAGTTGTTAATAACTTTATCCATTAGATAATTCCTGCTTTGATACTTTTGTCACTGTAACATTAATTATACACTATGAACGAAAAATCAATCATCGAGAAACCGGTCACAGCTCCTTATATCTGTAAAATGATCGGTGTCAGCAGACCTGCACTCCATAAATGGAGCAAGGCAGGTATCGTCCGTTCCCATAAACTCGGGGGCAAACTGTTTTATTTTGAAAGTGAAGTAATGGAGGACTTGAAAAAATGCTGAGGACTTCGACTATTCACTTAAATATCATGTGAGCCTCATTAGCTACCCATTACGAACATGATAAAGCAACAATCCATTGAGGAAGTACAGAACCTTGATATTGCCGATGTAATCGGGAAATATCTCACTCTGACGAATAAAGGAACAAACTACCAGGGAAGCTGTCCGTTTCATAAAGAGAAAACGCCCAGTTTTTCTGTTTCACCATCCAGAGGCATATATAAATGTTTCGGTTGTGGAAAAGCTGGCAATGCCATCTCATTCGTGATGGAATTTAAAAAGCTGGATTATATCTCGGCGGTGAAGGCCATAGCAGCCGATCACAATATCACCCTGCTCCAGGAAAACGACTCAAATGAAAACAACGAAAAATTCCACCGCAATGAGCTGCTGTATTCAGCCAACAAGCTTGCTCATAGTTGGTTTCAGGACAACCTGAAACAAAAAGAAAATATAAGTGCACTGTTATATGCTCAAAGCCGCTGGAGTGATGAAATGATCGGGGATTTTGGGATCGGATTCGCTCCGGACAATTGGGATGGACTTAAAAACTGGACAAAAGGGAAGGGAATCAAAGAGGATATTTTAATTGAAACCGGCCTGCTGGCTGAAAGCAAGGGAAAACGCTTCGATTACTTTCGTAACCGTATTATCCTCCCGATTTTCAATTCAGGAGGCAGGATCGTAGGATTTACCGGTCGTGATTTTTCGGGCAGCAAAGATGCTCCGAAGTATTTCAACACCCGTCAGACGGATATTTTTACAAAAGGCAAAATCCTGTACGGGTTGCATTTGGCCGGTAAATCCATTAAGGAAAAAGGATTTGCATACCTGGTAGAAGGTAATGCCGATGTGATCAGGCTTAACCAGATCGGCAAACACAATACGGTAGGGTCCGGTGGAACCTCGCTCACCCGGGAACAGATATCAGAGTTGAAGAGGTTCGCCGGTTCCGTTACACTCATAGGTGACAGCGATAAGCCGGGACGGGCTGCCGTTGTGAAAAACGGTAAAATGATCATTGAGGCAGGAATGTTCTGCAACGTAATAGGACTTCCTGACGGAGAAGGGAAACAAGATCCCGATTCATTCTTCACTGACACGGATCAATTCGAAAAGTATGCTACACAGAACACCCAGGATTATATCATCTGGCAGGCAATCTCCCAGCAGGAACGATGTCAGAGCGCCGATGTTAAATCAAAACTCGTCGATGAATTGTCTTATCTGATCACACGGCTTCCTGCCTCTTCGCATGAGATTTATAC
>JACZJJ010000060.1 GCA_014860625.1 Bacteroidales bacterium
GGGTAGTTACTCAACACTACCGGTTTGTCCAATCTACCTCTGCGAACACCGCAACAGGGCATCCGGCAGGCGGGTAGTCCTCACCCTTGCCGGAGAATAGTGGGCAGTTGGCAGTAAGTGGAAGAGCCGGTGCATCTGACCCCTCTTTGCTGATCAAAACTGACCACCGTAAATATCTGATTCTAATACATCTAAACTGATCTATTCAGATCGGCCTGGGTGGTCAACACCATTGGCTTGTCCAGTATACTTCAGGCTGGTTCGATTAGCTAATTCTGGCTAAAACAAAGAGCCTATGGACAAATATACCACAGTTCATAAGCATTATTCACGCAGAATGATATTTTGTAAGTAATATTCACGCAGTGTACGTGTTTTTCCTCTAAATTTGTCGTAAGTAATTTTCACGACCAATGAAGAATAATAAGAATATTTCACGGGAAGTAAGTACTTTTCACGGAAGAACAGCGCCTGAACAAGGAAAATTAGTCGGTTATGGAGCAATCATAGATGCGCTCAAACTTCCTGTACCCATCCCATTGCGATTGGCGCTGATAAGCAAAAAGCGCAGACAGTATATGACAGACAGCTGGCTTATATTAACACCAAGGCACCAGCCTGAAGATAACCTCTATGCACATCTTGTTTTCGCATTAAAATATGAAGGTGTCAACCTGCTCCTTTTCAAAAAGCTTTTTGAGAAGATGCCATCCCGTGATATTGAAGATTGGATCGTGAAGGAACCGCAGAGCCAGTATAGTCGGAGAATCTGGTTTCTTTATGAATGGCTTATGCAAAAGTCATTACAGGTTCCCGATCTGCGGGAAGGAAATTACATCTCACTGTTAAATGAAAAGCAACAATACACGAGTCCAAAAAGTATCAATTCAAGCCGACACCGAATTAAAAACAATCTGACAGGGAATGTTAACTTTTGTCCGCTCATAACTAAAACTGCCAGACTTGACCGGTACATTGCCGAAAACCTTGCCGATAAAACCAGTGCGGCAATCAGTGGCGTGCATAAAGATATATTGTTGCGTACGTCGGCATTTCTGTTACTGAGGGACTCAAAAGCATCCTTTACGATTGAAGGCGAAAATCCCACACAAAGCAGGGCTGTTCGGTGGGGTAAAGCCATCGGTCAGGCAGGAAGTAAACCTCTTAGCAAAGAAGAACTGCTCAGGCTGCAACAAATAGTAATTGATGACGACCGATTTGTTCAAATGGGGTATCGTACCGAAGGCGGTTTTATTGGCGAACACGACCGTAATACTGGCGAGCCTATTCCCGAACATATCTCTGCCCGATGGCAAGATATTGAAACCCTGATGGGTGGATTGCTGGAATCTGCCAGGCAAATGGAATCTGCATCATTCAACCCAGTTCTTACGGCAGCCCTGATTGCTTTTGGTTTCGTATATATTCACCCGTTTGTTGATGGTAATGGAAGGCTGCATCGATATTTGATTCATCACATATTAACGACGATGAAATTTACTCCGCAAGGCATTATTTTTCCAGTGTCTGCTGCCATTTTAGAACGCATTTCAGATTACCGAAAAGTATTGGAAACTTACTCGCATCCCATACTTGATTTTATTCAATGGAAGAAGACCCCCAAAAACAATGTGGAGGTTCTGAACAACACCTTAGATTACTATCGGTATTTTGATGCAACGGTACAAACTGAATTTTTATTTGAATGCATTGATTATACAATCAATACAATCGTACCAGAGGAAGTATCCTATCTGCAAAAGTACGATGCAATGAAAGGATGGCTCGACGATCGTTTTCAGATGCCAGACAAAACGATTGCGCTTTTAATACGATTTTTGACGCAAAACAATGGGATGCTCTCCCAACGAGCCAAAGAAAAAGAATTCGCTGCCATCACGGAGAAAGAGGTGAAAAACATTGAAGAAGCATATAACGAATATTTCGGATAACACCCTGCCTTTGCCACTACCCCGACCCTATCACAATGTCAGCCACTAGAATGACCCCCAATCTCAGGGCAGATGTGGGTGTTTTTAAGTTGTTTCAATCGCTTCTCGCTATTTCACGTTACCCCGGCTTTTGAACATTGGGGTCAATGCACCATCGATACGGGCAACACGTTCATCAGGTAAAAAAACACATCCAACATCTGTAATCACACCCCCGGCACATTCTGTTTTCCCGCAAGTGTGGTGCAGCCTACTTTTGCCTCATATATTTTTCAAACCAATTAAAATGTAAAGAAATGAAAGCAAAAGGATTCGCATTGACCATGCTGTTACTCGTATCGGTAAGCAGCTTTGCCCAGAAACCTGAAAAACGATTTGGGGTTGAGCTGAACGGAGGCCTGAGTCTTGCAACAACCAACATGGACGGCACAAGCCTGAAACCCGGATTTGGCTTTGAGGGTATCTTACACTTCCGCTTTATGCCTCACCTGGGGGTATACGCAGGCTGGGGATGGAACAGGTTTGGAGCCAAAAACTCGTTTGCCGGCAACGATGGTTGCTTTGAGGAGACAGGTTACGTGGCTGGACTGAACTTCAGGCACCCTGTCGGAAATGAAGAAGTGGCATTTTACATAAGAGCCGGCGCACTGTACAACCATATCGAAACGGAAAACGGGGAGGGTGAGATTATCAATGACAGTAAACATGGATTTGGTTTTCAGTTAGCCGGTGGCATCGACATCGATTTAGGCAGGAACTGGAGCCTTACTCCCGGGATTAAGTTTAACTCCCTGTCACGAAATACAGAGTATGAAGGGATATCCAGAAGATTGAACTATCAGTATGTTTCCACAAGAATCGGCATTGTGAAAAGGTTTTAATCACATCGGTATTACCCGAAACTTTTCATATTTTTGGCATGAGCAGTTACGTTGCAATATTTAAACAGATGCTTTTTAAACAGGTAAACAGATTATTCCCATTCAGCCGGCTTCTGGTGTTTTTAATCGGACTGGCGGTTGGAGTCCAAATCATCGTGATCGTGTACAATCACATCAGCGGATATTATCTCCTGGATGGTTACCTGCATTTCTTTTTGCGGCTTTTAAGAGGTTCCCTGCTGAGTTTGCTTGCAGGCTTTCTGATTGCTTATCCCGATCTTTTCGTGATTCAGTATCTGAATAAAAAGGCACCCTGGGGCGAGAACCTGCTCAAAAGATTGCCCTTGCAGCTGGTGCTTACCGTGGGCATTGCAGCGGTCATCGCTACCCTGGTCACGATGCTTGCAAACCGGATTAAGGTTTACGAGGATCATGACATTGCAAGCATTGTTATCACCAATATACTGATATATGCTGTGGTAAACATTGTTGTGATGGCCATTTTCGAAGGTTGGATTCTCTACCACGAACGCACCAGGGTCAAACAGATGGCAGACAGTTTGCAAACCGAACTTTCCCAGATAAAATTTGAAGTGCTGAAGAGCCAGATCAACCCGCATTTCATGTTTAACAGTTTGAATGTGTTGTCGGGGCTGATCAACAAGGATGTAAAAAAAGCCCAGCTCTTTATTGATGAGTTCTCCATGATATACCGGTATGTGCTGGAAACGATTGAACAACCGGTAGCCACGCTGGGAAAAGAACTCGAGTTTATGCGGTCATACCTTTTTCTTCAACAGATCAGGTATGGGGCGAACCTCACCTACGCTGTAGATATTCCGGCAGGCCTGCTGGAGATGTTCCTTCCTCCGTTGTCGTTGCAGGTAGTACTGGAGAATGCAATGAAACACAACATCGTAAACGAAGCAAAGCCGCTGCACATTGAAATCAGCGTGGATGGGAATACGCTTGTAATTAAGAACAACATCCAACCCAAAATCTCGAAAGGGGTCTCAACGGGCCTGGGATTAAAGAACCTGGTAAAACGGTATGCCCTGATCAGCCACCTTCAGCCTGAATTTACCGTGGAGACCAATCATTATTTGGCGAAACTGCCATTGATAAACCCCGAATACCATGAAGGTTCTTATCATTGAAGATGAACTGTTTGCAGCCGGGAAGCTGGAACAGATGCTGCTGGAAATTGACCCTTCTGTAAGGGTGCTGGCCAAACTGGGTTCGATCAGCGAATCGGTAAAATGGTTCATGGACCATACCTGCGATCTGATCTTTCTGGACATTCAGCTTTCCGATGGGATCAGCTTCAGCATCTTTGAACAGGTCAACCTGAATACGCCGGTTATCTTTACAACCGCTTACGATCAGTATGCCATCAAAGCCTTCAGGCTGAACAGCATCTCCTACCTCCTGAAGCCCATCCGGAGAGATGAGCTGGAAGAGAGCCTGAAAAAGTATCAATCCCTGAAATCCACATTCAGCATCGACTTCGACATGCTGCTGGCCACCATCCAGGGCAGGGAGCCGGAGTATAAAAAGAGATTTCTTATCCAGATCGGCGAAAAAATAAAGAAAGTTGAGATGCATGAGATAGCCTATTTCTTTGTCCTTGAAAAGGCTGTTTTCATGAAGACCTTCCCGGGAAACTCCTACCCGGTTGATTATACCCTGGATAAACTCGAAAGTTTGGTCAACCCCGACAGGTTTTTCAGGATCAACCGCAAATACCTGGTAAGCATGGATTCCATATCCAATATGGTAGCCTATTCCAGGTCGAGGGTGAAGCTGGAACTCACCCCCAAAGCCGATGAGGAGCTCGACACTATCGTGAGCATCGACCGTTCGTCAGATTTTAAAAAATGGCTGAATGCCTGATGCCGCCAACGAAGAGATTATGCACAACATACCTAAAAAAATCAAGCAAATGACCCTAGCACTCGTCGCCATTCTGGCGGGAAGCATCCTCATTCTCTGGATTGTACTGCTCGTTTACAGTCCGGGGGATCCCCGACCATTTTTGGATAATCAGGGAAAACCACTGAACGGAAGCCTTTCCGAGAAGCTTTTTCTTACGATCGGAGGTGTGAGGCAGGGGATGTTCATCAAGAGCAAAAACCAGCACAACCCGGTGCTGCTTTATCTTCACGGGGGGTTGCCCGATTACCATCTTACCCATGACTATCCTACAGGGCTTGAAGATCATTTCACCCTAGTGTGGTGGGAACAGCGTGGCTCGGGACTCTCCTTCAGTGCCGGCATCCCTGCAGGAAGCATCACACTGGATCAGATGATATCCGACACCAGAGAGGTCACCAATTACCTGCGCAACCGTTTCGGGCAGGAGAAGATCTACCTTATGGGGCGTTCGGGCGGAACCTTTATCGGAATCCAGGCGGCAGCCAGGATGCCGGAGCTGTACCATGCCTACATAGGGATTGGCCAGATGTCGGACCACCTGCAATCGGAACGGCTGGCCTGGGAATATATGCTGAAGAGATACAGGGATGCAGGGGAGAGCACAATGGTACGAAAACTGGAGGCCTCACCGGTTACAGATAGTATTCCCGACGGATACCTCAGGCTGCGCGACGAGGCGATGCACACCATTGGAATAGGGACCACACGCGACATGAAATCGGTGGTAACCGGGATGTTCATGCCCTCACTTACCTGCAGGGAGTACACCTTAAAGGAGAAATTCAATTTGTGGCGTGGAAAAGCCCGATCGGGCGTGCATCCACTCTGGCACAAAATGATCACCACCAACCTGATCCAGCAAGTGAATGAATTCACCATCCCAATCTATTTTTTTCACGGGATTTACGACTACACGGTATCTTACCCTCTGGCCAAAAACTATTTCGAAGCGATACAAGCACCGGTCAAGGGGTTCTATAAGTTTGAGAACTCTGCCCACAGCCCCCATTTTGAAGAGCCTGAGAAAGTGCGCAGGATCCTTCTTGCCGATGTGCTGGCAGGAGCCAGCACGCTGGGTGATGTTTCACGGATCAATTAATTTTAAGAGGAATATTTTTTCAGCCTGAGATGAGGGGCAGAAAACAGGACTGGTTTCAGATTGATTCAGTTTTTTTTCATCATAGGTTCGGGGAAGAAAATTGCAGGGAAAGAGCCATTAGCTTACATTATTCATGGCTTGATGCAATAAATGTTGCATTGCGGCATAGTAACAGAAAGTCACTTTAAAAACATAAAAAATGAAAAGCAGGTCATTAAAACCACTGGCGTTGACTTTCTTTTTAAGTGGAATTTGGGATATGGTGGCAGCCATGCTCTATTTTTTTGCAATTGGTACAGGAAGATTAATTGATAAACCACCGATGGATCCCTTCTTCGCCGTTTTTTTGGGATCTTTCTTTCTGTGTTTTGCCTATTTGCAGTTCTTATCGGCATTAAACATTAAAAGATATGCGTTAAATGTTGGTTGCCTGATCATCGGCAGGTCTTTTTATGTCATTCAGCTCTATCTCTATATGGCTATGGTAAGCGACTTTCCTGCAACATTCTGGTTTACAGGAATAATTGATGGCCTGTTTACCTTGCTATACCTTATTTTTGCTTTTCGGGGTGGATTGAGTATGCGTGAGCTTTTTCTCCCGAAAAGGATAAAACTTATTTTACCGCAGGTAGAGGCCAGGAAGAATGGAAGCGGAGAAATTTAGTGTGAGGTTCTTACTCCCCCTTCCCTTTCATGGGGA
>JACZJJ010000061.1 GCA_014860625.1 Bacteroidales bacterium
CTTGTTTCTTGTTCCTTGTTCCATATTTTCATATGACCATACTACTCCCCACCGCTTATCTTCCTCCCATATCGTACATTTCGGCTTGTGCTGCTGCGGATGAGATCCTGGTTGAAGCCTGGGAGACCTATCCCAAGCAAACATCACGGAACCATTGCGAAATTGCCGGACCCAACGGCCGACAAAGGCTTACTGTGCCGGTAAACAAACCAGATGGAACCCATACTAAAACAAAAGATATCCGGATTGCCTCCCACCTTCCGTGGCAAAAGATCCACTGGAGGTCATTTGAGGCAGCCTACAACAAATCACCGTTTTTCCTCTATTACAAGGACTATCTCCTCCCTTTTTACGAAAAGGATTATGAATTTCTCCTGGATTTCGATTTGCAACTTCTTGAGACTCTCTTCCAGGCTATCCGTCTTGACAAATCTACTGTTACCACCGAATCATATGAGGAAGCCCCTCCGGGCATCATCGACCTCAGGAATCAGTTGGCAGTCTCCAGTCTCCAGTCACCAGTAACCAGTAACCAGTCACCAGTCTCCAATCTACCTGAATACTACCAGGTATTTGCCGACCGGAACGGGTTCATGTCTGATTTAAGCATTGTTGACCTGTTGTTTAATCTTGGCCCGGAGACGTTGCAATATTTTTCGTAATTTTGCATTGTCTTATTTAATCTAAATTAATTGTCAACTCTTCTCGATTTACAGCAGGGTGAATCGGCCCAGGTGATAAAGATCCGGGGGCGGGGCCATTTCCGGCGCCGTTTGATGGAGATGGGTTTTGTGAAAGGGAAAGAGATCACCGTTATCAAATCAGCTCCCCTCCAGGACCCGATCGAATACAAGATCATGGGATACCATGTATCGTTGCGCCAAAGTGAAGCTCAATTGGTTGAGGTTCTTACCGAGCGTGATGTGAAACACGACGAGGAGGTGAGGGGAATCGTTGAAGAGTTCAGCGTAACGCTTAAAGAGGAGTTGCTCAAAGAGACTGCCCGCAAAAAGGGAAAGACCATTGAGGTCGCCCTGGTAGGAAATCCCAACTGCGGAAAGACTACCCTCTTTAATTACATCTCGAAATCCCGCGAACATGTGGGCAATTTTGGTGGGGTTACAGTGGAGTCCAAAACCGCATCATTCAAGCAAAAGGGATACCAGTTTGAGATCACCGACCTGCCCGGAACCTACTCCCTGTCGGCATACTCTCCCGAAGAGCTGTTTGTAAGGACCCATATCTTCATGGAGATGCCCGATATTGTGGTCAATGTTGTCGATGCCTCCAACCTGGAACGCAACCTCTTTCTTACCACCCAGCTGATCGACATGGACATCCGTGTAGTGCTTGCGCTAAACATGTACGACGAGCTCACCGGTCGCGGCGACATTCTCGATTTTGAAGGTCTGGGAAAACTTCTCGGAATTCCAGTGGTTCCAACTGTCAGCTCCAAAGGGAAAGGGCTGGTGGAACTGTTTGACCGCATCATCGAAGTGTATGAGGACCGCGACCCGGTCATGCGCCATATCCATATCAATTATGGTCTCGAAATTGAACGCTCATTAGCCCGGATTCAGGATGTGTTGTGGCTGGATAAAACGGTGACATTAAAAACATCATCAAGGTATTATGCAATCAAACTTCTTGAGAAAGACCCCAACATTCCCAAGATTCTGATAAAGAGCAGTGTTTATAAGGAGTTGATGGAAACTGTTGACCTGGAAGTTGACCGTTTGGAAAAGATTTACCGGGAAGACTCCAGTGCGCTCGTCGCTGATGCCCGATATGGGTTTATTGCCGGTGCGCTGAAAGAAACCCTGAAGGTGGATGCCTCAGGCCAGAAAACCCGATCCAGGAGCGATCTGATTGACCGGATCCTGACCAGTAAATACTTAGGATTCCCGCTCTTCCTTTTCTTCCTCTGGTTCATGTTCCAAACCACATTTTCGTTGGGAGAATACCCCAAACAGTGGATTGAGACCGGCGTTGGATGGATCGCCGGTGAGGTTGGCACCCTGATGCCACCGGGACCTCTGAAAGACCTCCTGGTTGATGGCGTGATCAACGGCGTTGGCAGCGTGATCGTATTCATGCCAAACATCCTCATTCTCTTCTTCTTTATCGCCATCATGGAAGATACCGGCTACATGGCCCGGGCGGCTTTTATCATGGATAAACTGATGCACAAGATGGGGCTGCACGGTCAATCGTTCATCCCGCTGATCATGGGATTTGGGTGCAATGTCCCGGCTATCATGGTCACACGAACCCTCCGAAACCGTAACGACCGGTTGGCAACCATGCTGATCAACCCTTTCATGTCGTGCAGCGCCCGACTTCCTGTTTATATACTGATTGCAGGAGCTGTCTTTCCAAACCATGCCGGAACTGTCATCTTTCTCATATACCTCACAGGGATCTTCCTGGCAGTGATGGTTTCACTGATCTTTAAGAACACACTCTTCAAAAGCAAAGAGGCTCCTTTTGTGATGGAACTCCCCCCTTACCGCATCCCAACCCTTAGGGTAAGCCTGCGACATATGTGGGAAAAAGGGCAGCAGTATCTCCGAAAAATGGGTGGGATCATTCTCGTAGCTGTGATTATCATCTGGGCACTGGAATATTTTCCCGCCGGAAGCCAGGGTTCACCCCAGGAGCGTTTGGAAAAATCTTACATCGCGAAGATTGGCAAGTTCATCGAACCGGTGATCAAACCGCTTGGCTTCGACTGGAAGATGGGCGTAAGTCTCATTACCGGGGCTGCGGCCAAAGAGGTGGTAGTCAGTACGATGGGAGTGCTCTATGGCTCGGACCACGACATTGAGGGCAACCCGCAACAAAACCTTCCCCTGATTCTTCAAAATGTCAGGTATACGGATGGACCACAAATCGGAAAACCAATCTTTACACCTCTTGCGGGTATCTCATACCTACTCTTTATCCTTGTCTACATGCCCTGTGTGGCTGTCATTATCACGGTCAGCCGTGAGGCGGGAAGCTGGAAGTGGGCCCTTTTCCTGATCCTCTATACAACGGTTCTTGCCTGGCTTCTCTCCTTTTCTGTATATCAACTGGGAAATTTGATCGCCTGATATGTGGCAATATCTGATCACCGGACTGATTGTTGCAGCGGCCGTGGGCTACACGGTTTACCGCCTGATCAAATATTTCACTGACCCCCTCCGTAAATGCAAAGATTGTGCAAGTTCCTGCGGCGGATGCGCATTGGAGGAGTTGAAGAAAGCGGTTGAAAAGGGGAAAGGGTCGAAGTAAGTGGGTCAGGAAGTCAGGAGGGCAGAATTTTAACAGCCAGCTGCCAACTGAAGACTGCAAACTGTGGACTTTTTTTTCCGATCTTCGCGAAACAAATTTTTTCCTTATGAAATTGACAAATTCCCGGATGTTGATCTGGATAGCATTGTTGCTCTTCCCGGCTACCTTAACCATACAGGCTCAGGATACTGAATATACCGACTTCACGATTGCCAAACCCTTAACACGCTGGTGGTGGTTTGCATCTGTCATTGACACAAATGATGTCCGGTACCAGCTCGACTGGCTGAAAGCGAATGAATTCGGAGGAGTGGAGATTGCCTGGGTCTACCCTCAGGGCGGAGATTCCTTGGCAAAGCGCGATCCCTGGCTTTCGCATGATTGGGCCCGATCAGCCTCTTTCGCCAAAGCGTATGCCAACAGCATCGGGCTTGCCTGCGATTTCACTCTTGGCACCCTCTGGCCTTTCGGCGACAGCCAGGTACCCCCTGAGGATGGCACGATATTCTTCAACGATACGGTTTCGAAACCTACGATGAAACTAACCTGGGAACATCCTGTCAAAGGAAGGGTTCTGAATCACCTCGACCGGGATGCCGTTATGCGTTATTCAAAACGACTGATCAGCGAACTCAGGCCTGCCCTCCTGGGTAGTTACTCCGGTCTCTTTTGTGATTCGTGGGAAGTTGAGACAAAGAATCTATGGGCACAAGGATTTGATACCGAGTTCTCCCGGAGGTTCGGATACAACATCGTACCACTGATGGACAGCCTCTACAGGCCTGGTTTCGAACCGGTTTACTACGATTACATGAAACAGCTGTCCGACTATGTTCTTTACAACTTTTACGGACCCTTTACAGAGGTCGCACATACCTACGGAGCCTTCACACGCGTTCAGTGCGGAGGATCACCAACCGACCTGCTGACAGCCTTTTCCCTGGTCGACATCCCCGAAACAGAAGCGATGCTTTTCCAACCCTCTTTCGCCCGGATTCCCGCTTCTGCTGCGATACTATCATCAAAACCAGTTGTTTCCGCAGAGGCATTCACATGCCTCTATGGCTGGAAAGGGTGGCCCGGACCTGGCCCCTACCAGAAACAGGAACAGATTGCAGATATGAAACTTGTTGCCGATGCGCTGTTTGCCAATGGTGTGAATCAGATCATCTGGCATGGGATGCCATACAATCCGAAAGTAGGTACAAACCAGTTCTATGCATCGGTTCATGTTGGAGAGGATGCCAGTTTTGTCAAGGAACTTCCACCATTCAACAAATACCTGGAGCGGGTTACTACTTTCATGCGAGCAGGCAAACCTTACACCTCCATGGGCATCTACCTCCCGCTGGAGGACAGCTGGATGGGTGTCGAGTATCCCGACTCACTGCAGTTCCCATGGGCCTGGGGGGAGTATGAATTGCGGTATGTAAAAGCTCCTGAGGAGACTCGCGGGTACCAGCCGGTATGGATCAACCAGAACTACCTCCTCTCCATAACCCGGAATGAGAACGGAGATTACCTCTGCGGGGATGCCAGAATCAATTGCCTCTACGTCGATGTAGAATATATGGAATTTGAGTCGCTGCGCTGGATCATGCTGCTGGCACAGCACGGACTACCTGTTTGCCTGAAACACGATCCGGCCGAACCGGGAACCATGCTCTCTCCCCAATATATGCAAGCGCTGGATGCACTCAAATCGCTGCCTAACGTATCTGCTGACCTGATGGCTATCGTGACGGAACTCCCACTCGTTGAGGGAATTGACCTTCCCGAATTCTGGTGCCGCGAAACCGCTGACGACCTCCTGATCTTTTTCGCCAACCCCAAAACCAAATCGTTGAATTATCCGCTCACCTATGGCCAATCTTACTCAGATTCCGCGACTACGCGTCAGATACAGATCAATTACAAAGGACATATGGTGAACGGAACGCTGACATTCGAACCCTACCAGTCGGTGATATTAAGAATCAACAAACAGGGTGAGATATCTCCTATCAGCATCGCCTTCTTCCCTTCGCCTCCAGTGACGGAAGAGAAGTAATAGGCGTTGTTATTCCTCATATGTTCGTAATTTTGAGACACACAAATCCCCTATCATGGAATTCGGCATCAGTTTACAAAGTATGATACCCGTCAGGAAAGAGCCGTCGCATCTCGCTGAGATGACCTCACAGATTCTTTTTGGTGAACTTTTTCACATTTACGAAACACGGGATGGATGGCTCCAGGTACGCCTCGCCTGGGACAATTACGAAGGGTGGATCCCGGAAAAACAGGTTCGGCTAATTGACGAGCAGGAGTTTCTTCGGCTGCTCAATGCTGATACCCCGGTAGTGATGGACCTGGTGCAGTTAGTTGCCAATGAATCTCAAAAGACCATGTTCGCCATTCCTTTGGGGAGTTCTCTCCCCGGACTGGAAGGACAGTTTTTTGCCATCGCAGGAGAGAATTATCGTTTCGAAGGTCAGGTCTCTGTTGCTTCCGGGGTGGAGGATATTGAGACTCATCAGGAGAAAAAAGAATTTTGCCACGACCTGGTGGAAGATGCCATGATGTACCTGCATTCACCCTACCTGTGGGGTGGACGGTCACCCTTTGGCGTTGACTGTTCGGGACTGGTGCAGATGGTTTACAGGCTGCGGCAGATCAAACTTCTCAGGGATGCCTCACAACAGGCAACACAGGGTGAAGTGGTCTCCCTGCTCGACGAAGCAGAACCCGGAGACATCGTCTTCTTCGACGATGAAGAGGGTAACATCAACCATGTAGGAATTTTGGCCGACAGGTTCCGGATCATCCATGCTTCGGGAAGCGTTCGTATCGATGCCATCGACCACCAGGGTATTTTCGATGGGAAACAGGAGAAATATACCCATAAGCTCAGACTGATCAAGCGGATAATCTAAATTCGCTTTTCGTAATTTATAATTCGTAATTCGCAATTGATTTTATGATCATCTCCGACCTCATCGCTCAGGCCCTGATCGACGCCAACGTCAAGGTAGTCAACTACGTTCCGGGATATGGCGGCACGGCCGTCTTTAAAGCTCTGGCGCAAAAAACAGGCAAACAAGGTTTCATCTCCTTTCATGAAGAGGTGGCTTATACCGTATCTCACGGAGCCAGCCTGGCGGGAACCCGTTCAGCCCTGCTATGCAAAACCCACGGTATCATGAAAGCTGCCAACAGCCTTTCCGACTCCCTTCAATGCGGAACCACGGCCGGGATGGTTGTGATTATTCCCGAGGACAAAGGAGGTACGCATTCCGATACCATCATTGATACCAAACCATTTCTCGACGGCATCGGGATGCCAAATTTCTGGAGCTCACCGGATAAAATTTATGACGACATACAACGGGCTTATGAATTATCAGAGAGCTACCGTCTCCCCTGGGCGATTATCCTGGATGCAGATGATGTCAACACCAACAGTCCGTATATTCCACGCTACGCAAAATCCGCTCCTCTCTACAACCGGGATATCGTACAGCATGTCCTTTGCCCTCTCTTCAATCCTTACCAGCGCAAGGTCTATGATGCCAAGATGAAGGACAAAGCATGGCAATCCATACCACGGCCTTCCATCCCACTGATTCCTGATGGCACCTCTGAGAACTGGAAGAAAGCAGTTGAGAAATACATCCCGTTTTTCTCTGTCTATAAAAAGTTCAGGGGGGAAATTGTCACAGGCGAAACGGGTATATCCAGTCAGTTTTGCGCCGACCCATGGCATTGTATCGACATTGTGACTTACATGGGAGGCAGTATCCCTCTGGCAATGGGAGCATCCCTCGCCGGGAGGAAAAACGTATGGGCCATCATGGGTGATTTCTCTTTTATCTCAGCCGGCCCACTGGCACTGCTGGAGGCAAAACTTCGGAAGCTTCCACTGAAAGCTGTGATCCTCGACAACTGCAAGGCCGTTACCACCGGGGGGCAAGATGTAGACCCGGGGGCTCTGGATATCTGCCTGGCCCCTTACCGCGAATATCTCATGCATGTTGCTGATCCGAACGATCAGTCTGAACTGGAAAAAGTCTTCAGGATAATGACAGAAAGCGAAGAGATGAAGATCCTCGTCGTTAACTACAGAGAATAGGTCATTTTAATTTTTACTCTTCTTGACTCTACTTTCGCGAGACCTTACATAAGGATCGTTGAAGATATAGGTAAGCCGGAAGGTGATCACGTTGTTGTGCTGCTTCCGCGTCCATACCTGTTTCCCGGAGTAGTTGGTAAAATCACGAGTGCGGATCGGCACCAGGGAGTAAGAGTAGCGAAGGTTCGCCCACAACCGTTTCCAGATCCGTAACCGGACATCCGCTAAAACCTGAAAATCTGCCAGGGTATAAGGACCTTGTAGTGATGTGGTGGTCCGAACACCATCTTCCCACTCCGAAACCCCTACCAACTGACCATAAGCAAATCCTGCTCCTAAAGCGATGATCTTTTTGTCGGTAAAATGAAACAGCAAAGGAACCTGTATGTAATTCAGGTTCAGCTTGTAACCATAGTATGAGGCAGGCACATTGGTATCCGGATCAGCGGTATCAGCTACGTACGTTTTCTGGTATGCGCCGTTCATGGAAAAAAGGATCTCCATGGTAACAGACCACTTGCCATCCTTTCCAAACGGGACGATGATGGAAGGCCCCCCGTTGAAGCCTATTTTCCTGAACCCGTAAACCTCGTCGCCATCCACCTGGGAAAGGTTGATCCCGGCAGAAAGAGCCCCCAAAAACCGTTGGGAAAAGCTGGCGCCGGATAGAGTAAGAAGGATGATAACAAGGGTGAGTGGGAAGAATTTAGTCATTGGTCATTGGTCATTGTTAAAGGAATCAGTATTTCGTATTTCGTAATTCGTCATTCTTCATTCTTCATTCGTAATTTGTCTAACGTCTAATTCTCACCGTTATTATTCAATCCTTTCATCGAAAGCTGGATGCGTTTACGGTTGATGTCCACATCAAGCACTTCAACCATCACCTTTTGATTGATCTTCACAATCTCGTTCGGATCTTTCACAAACCGGTCGGCCATCTGGCTGATATGAACAAGACCATCCTGGTGCACGCCCAGATCCACAAAAGCGCCGAAAGCGGTGATATTGGTCACAATACCAGGCAATTTCATTCCAGGATGAAGGTCGTTGATCGTATGAATGTTTCGGTCGAACTCAAAAACTTCGAACTGCTGCCGCGGGTCGCGGCCAGGCTTCGCCAGTTCGGTGACGATATCCTGAAGGGTAGGAAGTCCGGTTTTTACCGTTACATACTCTTTCAGGTCAATCTGTTTACGCAGTTCTGCTCTGGATATAAGGTCGGTCACAGAGCAGTTCAACCGTTTTGCCATCTTGTCAACCACATGATAACTTTCCGGGTGAACGGCACTTCCGTCGAGGGGATTTTTAGCATCCCTGATCCGAAGGAAGCCTGCCGCCTGCTCAAAGACCTTCTCCCCAAAACGGGGCACTTTCATCAGCTCTTTGCGCGAAGAGAATGGGCCGTGTTCGTTCCTGTAAGCAATGATATTTTTTGCCAACGATGGCCCAACGCCTGAGACGTACGTAAGCAATTGTTCGCTGGCTGTGTTGACTTCAACGCCAACCATGTTCACTGAACTCTCAACGGTATCTGAAAGACTCTGCTGCAAAGCAGTCTGTTCCACATCGTGCTGGTATTGCCCAACGCCAATGGATTTCGGGTCGATCTTCACGAGTTCGGCCAGCGGGTCCATCAGGCGCCGGCCAATACTGACGGAGCCCCTTACAGTCACATCGTAATCGGGGAACTCCTGGCGGGCCACAGCGCTGGCCGAATAAACCGAAGCGCCGCTTTCATTCACCACCAGGGCAATCAGATCGGTATCGAACCGGATAGCGCGAACCAGGCGCTCGGTTTCGCGGCCTGCTGTTCCGTTGCCGATAGCAATCGCTTCAATTTTATAAGCGTTGACAAGGGATTTGATTTTATGGATGGACTCTTTCACCTCATTCTGAGGGGGATGAGGGTATATCGTCTCATTGTGCAGCAGCTTTCCCTGAGCGTCGAGGCACACAATTTTACAACCGGTCCTGAATCCGGGGTCTATTGCCAGCACACGTTTCTGTCCGAGAGGCGAAGCCATCAGCAGTTGGCGAAGATTTTCGGCAAAGACCCTGATCGCCTCTTCATCAGCTCTCTCTTTGATCCACTGCCTCATCTCCGTCTCCATGGATGGGTAGAGAAGTCGTTTGGCACTGTCGGTGATCGCCCCTTTTACCAGGTCAGCCGAAGCATTATCTCCTTTGATGAAGATCCGGTCGAGGATCTCGGCACCCCGATCTCCATCCACTGCGAGACTCACCTTCAGAAAGCCCTCTTTCTCACCCCTGAACATAGCCAGGATACGATGCGACGGCGCCTTGTTGAGCAGTTCATGTGAATCAAAATAGGTTTCGAACTTAGCGCCATCTTCTTCTTTCCCTTTCGCCACCTTCGACGTGATGACACATTCCCGCTGATATAGCTGCCGGATCCGCTTCCGGGCATAAGCATCCTCACTTACCCACTCTGCAATAATATCCCTGGCACCCTGAAGTGCTTCAGCAATGTCGTTGACACCCTTCTCCGGATCAATAAACGGTTCGGCACGGTGTTCAATATCGTCAAACCGTTGCGACAAAACCAATTTTGCCAACGGTTCGAGCCCCTTCTCGCGGGCGATACTGGCTCGGGTCTTGCGTTTGGGCTTGTAGGGGAGGTAGATATCTTCCAGCTCTGCCATGGTTGTCGCATTCATCACAGCATTCTCCAGCTCATCGGTGAGCTTCTCCTGTTCACGAAGCGATTTGAGGATCGCTTCCCGTCTGGAATTCAAATCCTTAAGTTGTTGCAGTCGGTCGCGAACACGCGCGATAACTGTTTCATCCATGCTTCCGGTCATCTCCTTACGGTACCTTGCGATAAACGGGATTGTAGCTCCGCTCTCCAGAAGCTGGATGGTGTTTTTAACAAACGTTTCGGCCACACTCAATTCGGTAGCGATCGTTTTGGAAAAAGTTTCGGTGTTCATTTTACGAGAGTAACAGTTCCTTTCAGTACAACATCGCCGTTGGTAATGATATCCTCTCCCAGGAAACCGACCTGTAGGATCCAGACGTAGGTATCTGATTCGGCAAGTTGATTTTTAACTGTTCCGTCCCAGCCCTGGTCGATATCATCAGATTGGAATACCAACTGGCCCCAGCGATTGTAAATATACATTATAAAATTGATATTCCGGTATAAGCCCACAACCCGGAAGATGTCGTTAAGGCCGTCGCCATTGGGACTAAAGGCAGTGGGGATGTAGTATTCAAAAACTTTGATGTATACGGAGTCGAAATTCGTACAGCATTGCCAGTCTTTGACCTCTACCCAGTACTCTCCCTGGTTTTCGACAGGCAGAACCTGTCCGGTATATCCAGTTGACCATAAGTAGGACTGCATGTTCTCCGTTGCCCAGAGGTTGATGGTGGAACCGGTATAGAGCATGATTGTATCCCCCAACTCGATCACCGGAAGTTCATGTATCACTACGCTTCCCGTATCTGTGAAGGTGATGCCGTTAAATGTCTCCGTAAGGGAAACGGTATAGGTGCCGGCCTGGGCATAGGCATGAATCGGCTCCATATCTGTGGATGTGTTTCCGTCGCCGAAATCCCAGCTTGCCTGGTCGATGTTGGCAGTGTTGCTGATATGAAACTGGGTGACATCGAGAAAGCAGCAACTGTCGTAAGTAAATACCGGAATATCCACATAGCTCTGCACGATGTTGGGCAGACTGTATATCCCGTTTCTGCCTTCCAGGTCAAAACGGCTTCGGGAGATATTATCCAGTCGGTTGTAGTTGCACTCTGTACCCGAACGGGTTGGATTGTAGATCACATCCAGTGAGTCGTTCTTCGATAGCAGGTTGATCGTGCGGGAGATATAGATCCTTCCATCGGGGCCCAGCTGGATACCGGCGAGACGCATTCCCTGAACCGAATCGACCGCCACAGGATTGTTGAGACCGTTATCAAGATCGAACTGCAACACGTAGGAGGGATTGGTCGGAGGGCCATTTCCGATGATTTGCAAAAGGGTGGAGTAGAGCATCCGGCTATTCGGTGAAAATTCGAGGCCATAAGGGCTGATGCCGGTTTGGGTGGTGGTGAATCCATCTGAAAAGCTAATCTCACCCGTACTGTTGTCGAAATCGAAGAGCTCAATCTCGTCACTACCTGTGATGGCAACGGCAATCATACTTCCGTCGGGAGAGGCTTTCATATACCCGATCGCATTCACCTGCTGGCCATAACCGCCTCCGTGAACGGCTCCTGCCGAGCTGATAACCGGATCCGACAAGCCTTCCACACTCAGCAGCCAGGCATAAAACTCATCGGAATCCCATTTATGGGCGATTACCCAGAAGTCCCTGCCGTTGGCATGGTGTACGGCGGTAATCTTCTGGCAGGCAGGTGTGAGGAGAGGAACGTTGATATAATTCACGGCGTCGCCATATCCGCCGCGCTCCTTCATATCAATCACCGTATAATTGATTCCGCGGGTTGAATATGTATTATCAGGCATGAAAGCCAGGACATCAACGGTAAATAAAAAATAGATACTATCCGCTCCGGGCCGGTGTACAACGATGCAGGGCTGTGTGACTCCCACATCTCCATAAAGCTCCGTCGCTCCCGGCATCAGGTTAAAAGAACGATCCCACACCTTTCTTCCATTTGTAAAAAACAGGAGATTCCCCACACTGTCGCTCATCACCCCGCTCGCTTTGTAGGCAGTCATTACATCCTGGTTTGTAAGAACGGTAGCTGTTCCTGAGTTGAAATCGATCCCTGCTTTCTCTCCGAAATACCAGATATGAGCCTGTTTCTGAGACCTGGGGCAATTGTTCTTTTCTGGCGGATCAAATATCGACTTCTGGGCAACTGTGTGCGTTGGTGAAATCAGATAAACAGAAAGAATAAGTATCAGAAAAAATAGCCGGCTTCGTCCCACTTACTTGATGATTAGTTTTTGTATCAATACTCTGCTGCTGCTCTCTGCTTTCAGAATATAAATTCCTGCCGGCAGGAGCGAAAGATCCTTTGTGACCCTTTCATTCCCCGGCAGCAGTCGGTCCATCGCAAAAGTTAAGACCTGTTGCCCGTAGATGTTCACTAACGAAATCGTAAATGAGTCAGGAATCTCCATCCGGTTGATAGTAACCATACCTGTTGTTGGGTTTGGATAGATTTCCAGCCGGGGCTCTTTCGCTGCATCATCAATGCCCACACAATCGTTGAATGTATAGATCACATTGATCGTAGCATTGGAGCTGCAGCCGTTGGTGTTCGTCACCTCTACAGAGTATGCCTGTACGTCGTAACCAATACCGGTAGTGCTTACCATAATCGACTGGGTAGCAGATCCGTTCGACCAGAGGTAAGAGGATCCGGGGTTTCCGGCATCCAGGGTAACAGTATCATAAATACATACAGTGGTATCGGGAGGACCCAGGTAGATCTCGGGTTGGGGATGAATTCCCACAACAGCATTGCCAGTAGTGGTGTTGTACCCGTCATAAACCGAAACGGAATAGGTTGTGTTTACGACAGGCGCCACAATCGGATTGGGATTGGTAGAGTTAAAGCCAGGAGGCTGGGAACTCCAGGTATATTCATAGAATCCCACATTACCTCCACCGGCTGATGCGTAAAGCTGGGTTGTATCACCACGGCAGATATACGGCGGAGAAGCAACGGGGTTGGCTGTAAGCGCCCCGCCCGTAACATCTACCATAATGTTCGCCTGATTCTCACTCACACAATTGGTAACCAGATCGGTTGCAATGAGAGAATACACCGTGGTGCTTGTGAGATTTGTGGTTTGAGGATTCTGGATATTGGGATTCAGCAGTAAGGAAGCGGGTGACCATGCATAGAAGTAACTTCCGGTTCCTCCGCTTGCACTGCCATTAAGGTAGGTGTATGTGCCGTAGGGAATAGATGTACTTGTCCCGGCATTTGCCAAAGGGGACTGAATTACAGTAACTGTTATTTGTGATGTGGCAGTGTTGTACCCGTCATTTACCGTCACGCTGTAAGTTGAAGTGGCTAAAGGTTGGACAACAGGATTGGATAGGGTGGAATAGAAATTGTTTGGGCCCGTCCACTCGTAGGTATAACCTCCGGCTCCTCCCGACCCGATGGCATTCAGCTGGGAAGTTGAACCGTTGCAAATTGAAGATGGGGTTGCAATGGCATTCACTGCCAGGGCACCGCCGGCAATATTGACCGTGACGATATCGTTTCCCTGGCATGCAGCGGAATCATCGGTGACAGTAAGTGTGAATAGCGTAGTGGAAAAGAGGTTCACGGTTTGCGGATGCTGTACATTGGGGTCAACCAGTTTATTGGCCGGTTCCCAATGGTAAGCATAAGATCCGCTCCCACCTGTACAACTGCCGTGAAGGAATGCGTATACACCATTGGGGATTGTTGTATCGTTACCGGCATTGGCTTCCGGGAGGTAGATGAAGGCAGTGGTGACACTTGTGTCGGCAGCAGGTTGTCCGTTCACCGTGATGGTCAGGAAATAGTCTCCCGCATTGATTGGGGTGGCGTTGCTGATCGTTGGATTCTGGAGTGTCGACGTAAAATTATTGGGCCCCCACCAGGAATAGAGAGCCCCGCTTACTGCTTCAGCCGTGAGCTGCAGCGTTTGTCCCGAACAGATGGGGCTGTTGTTCGATGCCGGAGGAGGGAGAATTGTACAGTCGGTGGTTCCGCTCCCGCCAGTCTGGGAAAAGATAATGTTACAAGGCTGGTTGGAGTAATTGGTGATAACAAGCATGTAATACTCACCCGTTTGCCCGTTGGGAATCACGCAGGTCTCCTGCCAGGAAGGGGAATAACTGCAATCGATCACCGCTGAACCGGTAAGCTGGGTGCAGCAAAACTGAGAGGTGAACGGTCCCCAGCAACAAAAATCGATATCCTTCTGGGGCTCGCTGTGCATATAGATAATGATGTTTCCCGGATCGGCCACCTTCATATAATACCAGGCCGGATTGGGGGTCGTTGCCAGGCAGTTGTAATTGGGTCCAGGTTGTCCGGAACCGGCATTTACTCCTGCAGGAAAGTTATATTGTGATCCCGTGCAAAAGGGGTCCGCATTCTCACACAGATTGTTCTGCCCTGGAAACTGGCCACGAACCTGAAGGACGCCTGCACCCATGAGAAAGATCAGAATGAGTGATAGACTGACCGCCCCCATCAACGTAAATGTGATTGATCTCCTTTTACTGCTCATCTCTCTTTTCCTGCTTGTATTTATCGTTTGCCTTCATCCACTCCGATTTTTCCTCCTCAGTCATCCTGCCAGAAACCTCGTCGGTTGACTTTTTCAACTCAGAAAAAATATCCAGCACCTCTTTTTCACTGTATTTTCTGTTGGCTAAAAACCAAAACCGGCTGCTGGAGATATCGCTGTCGATATTGACTACCTTCTCCTCCTGAAAAATCCGGTAAAGAAACCAAATTTTTTCGAACCTCGAACTGAACCGTGTCATATCAAGGATAAAGTAATTGTTGGTGTTGTCTGCAGCGGCAAAAAGTGCCAGCTCTTCTCCAAATGCAACATCCTTGAACTGTTCCCTGAACACCGGGTCATGCGGGTCAATCACAGATTGGCTGACTTCCTGAGAGAAGGTTGCTGATGACACACCAACCAGGAAAACCAGACATAGTATCCTGATTACAACTTGCCGGCTGCTGGTTATTGATTTCATGTTTCGTATTTCGTGTTTCGTATTTCGTATTTCGTATTTCGTATTTCGTATTTCGTGTTTCGTATTTCGTGTTTCGTATTTCGTATTTCGTATTTCGTATTTCGCATTTCCGTATCTCCTACTCCACCAAAATCTTCCTGATCTCCGACTTCCAGGCTCCCGTAATTTGCACCAGATAGAGACCACGAGCCCATCCCGAAAGGTCAAACTGCCTGGTGAGTTCCATGTCTCCCGAAGGCCTCAACTCCTCTTCCAACATCGTTTGCCCGTAAAGGTTGGTGATCGTGATCCGTATCTCCTCCCGGATGCCGTTCAGCGAAAGTGTCAGCAATCCTGTAGTTGGATTTGGAAACATCCTGATATCCATCCCCATCATTTCGTCATAGATGCCGGTACATGCGGCGAAGGTGAATATCACATTGATTTCAGCGGAATCGACACAGGCATATTCGTTGATAACCTTCACCGTATAGGTTTGAAGGTCGTAGCCGATGCCCGGTGAACTGACCTGGATCGTGCGTGTGGTAGCACCGTTTGACCAGTAATAATTAGCGCCGGGATTTCCGGCATCCAGGGTCACAGTATCATAAATACAAACCATGGTATCGGAAGGTCCAAGGTAAATCTGAGGTATCGGATTTACGATCACATTCACGTTTCCGGAAGCCTGGTTGAAGCCATCGCTGACCGTCACAAAGTAGCTGGTTGTCTCCATCGGAGAAACCTCCGGAGTGGCATCCGAGGAGGTAAAACCGGCTGGTGCAGATGTCCAGGAGTAGGTATACGATCCGGTTCCGCCGCTTGTCATGGCCATCAGCTGGGTAGTGACTCCCTGGCAAATGACAGGGGGCAAGGCGATGGGACTTACCGAAAGCGGGCTTCCTGTCACAGAGACAAGTACATCGTCGGGGGAGCTCATACACCCTGTTGTCTGGTCGGTGGCCCGCAGGGAAAATATCGTGGTGACTTCAAGGTTGTTTGTGACCGGGTTCTGAAGGGTGGAGGAGAATCCCGGCGGATTGGAATTCCACAGCCAGTTGTAGTTCCCGGATCCACCGCTGGCCGATCCGTTCAGGGTGGTGTACGTTCCATAGGGAATACTCACATCCGGACCAGCCTGGGCAACAGGCAGCGGATGCACTGTGACAGAAGTGGATGCGGAAAATGTGCTGAATCCATCGGCAATGGTTACAGAGTATGTAGTGTTTGTGGTTGGGAAAACAACCGGATTGGGCAGGTTGGAGGTAAATCCTGATGGGTTTGAGGTCCAGGAGTAGCTGTAATTTCCACTGCCTCCAGTCCCGGTTGCTGTCAACTGAACCGATACTCCGTTGCAGATGGTTCCCGGTATGGCCGTTGCCGATACGCCAAGAGGACCTCCAATAACGGATACTACCACCTCATCCTGATCAGCACAGCCGAGGTTGTCGGTGACCGTTAAAACAAATTCGGTGGTAGCGCCCATGTTCACCGTTGTCGGATCCTGGACATTTGGATTTACCAGTAAATTGGCAGGCTCCCAATGATATGAGAGAGGGGAAGTTCCGCCCGACGAGGAGCCGTTCAGGTTTATGATAGCACCATTGTTGACCGTTGTATCGTTTCCGGCACCTGCAACAGGAGCATTGATGCCGGTGAGGTCGAACGGATAACTCTCATAGAGTGCCACATTCGAACAAAGGTCACGGATATCCCCAACTATGCTCAGGGTGTAGCTGCCGGCAGTAATCACAGACCCGAGAGAGAGATGATAGATGGGTGACTGGTTGGCGCCGGTAGCGCAGTCGGCACTTGTAATATCGGTAATTAAAACGGGTCCGTCCGGACCTGTCAGGGTTAGTTTCTCTGCATGCTGGAACACATCCGCACACATCACATTTTCAGAAAAGCGAAAAAACAGCTGGGAAGTGCCCGAGCAGATACACGATTGCTGAATGGAGTCGATCACCGGGGGTACGTCGTCAAATATATCAGCCGTTGAGCCACTGAAATCGAGGGTATAGCCCGATTGTGACGTAGAGGACCAGTTGCTGATGTTGATCAGGTACGTTTGTCCGGCCGAAACCGTAAGGTCTTTATTGAATGGAGGTCCCAGCGCCGTGCCCGGACCGTTGCAATTGCTGAGGTTACCCAGGAGGGAATTGATTCCTGTGGGACCGTTGTATCCGGCAGCTCCATACGAGTTACAACTTACCTGCAGGCTGGTAGCCTGCGGATACAGCTGGGAGCAGTCGGAATTGGTCATATTGAATACCGACCAATCGTAATCGTTGTTGGGATTATTTGGCGTGAGGGTGAAGCGGAGTACACCGCTGGTCTGGACAGTGATGATGTAAAATACGTCGTTGGTCTCCCCGTCCATGCAAAGCGGACAATTGCTGTTGTTGTGAATCTCTGGACATACATTGCCACATCCGGTGTACGAATTGGTCGTTGAATAGACAGGCTGACAAACGGGAAGAGCTCCAAGGCAATCCTGGGCATTGGGTGGTAACAGCGCATCCTGTGCCAGGGAATCCATGGCCGGGTATACAAAGAATAAGATGCCTGTAATACAGACAACGAACCACTGAAGATAAATTTTGTAACGCATATACAACTATTTACCAACCAGATGCTAACACATCGATGATGTGAATGGTTTTAATTGGCATGTTATGTTTGTCGATGTAACCCTGAAGGTGCATAAGGCAGGAAGAGTCAGTGGAAACGATGTATTCGGCTCCGGTTTCGACGGCATGTTTCACCTTCTGTTCGGCCATCGCTGTGGAAATAGGTTCAAACTTCACGGAGAAAGTTCCTCCGAAGCCGCAGCATACATCGTGCTCCTTCATCTCTCGTAATTCCAGGCCTTTTACATGGGAGAGAAGCTTCCGCGGTTCATCTTTCAGTCCATATTCCCGAAGGGAGGCACATGAACTGTGATAGGTCACTACATGTTCGAAGGTAGCCCCGGTATCCTCCTTCTTCAGTACATTTACAAGAAAATCGGTGAATTCATAGATGTTCTGGCGCAACTGTTTGTATTCGTAATGCAATGCTGTATTGTGAAAAAGCATTGGGAAGTAGTTCTTTACATACCCGATGCAGGATGCTGAAGGACCCACGATAGGACGGTCATTGGGAAAATCTTTGATGAACTTCTCCCCCATCGCTTTCGCTTCTTCCCAGAAGCCGCTGTTAAATGCCATCTGGCCGCAGCAGGTCTGGTTCCCGTTGTAGTGTGCCGACACGCCCAGCTTCTCAAGGACCTTAACCATGTTGATCCCCGTCGTGGGATAGACCTGGTCGATGAAGCAGGGGATGAAGATGTCGACAAGCATATTCAGGGATTAGGGATTAGGGATTAGGGATTAGGGATTAGGGACAAAAATAGTAAAATTATATGAGCATGCATCTTCGCTATTTCGCCATTTCGCCATTTCACTATTTCGCTATTTCGCTATTTCACTATTTCGCTATTTCGCTATTTCAAACCCCAACCGCCTCATCTCCTCCCAGAAGCCAGGGTAGGATTTTGACACGACGGAAGGATCGGACATGCGGATCGTCCCTGTTTTGATAGCCAGGAGTGCAAAAGCCATCGCGATCCGGTGGTCTCCATAGGTTTCGATCGTAACAGGAAGAGCACTGGACAAGGATGAGCCCGGGAGTGGATATGCCGCCGTTTCGATGATGCCGGATGCCGGATTGCCGATGCTGATATGACATCGTTCCAACTCCGTAACAATGGCGTGCAACCGGTCACTCTCTTTGACCTTCAGGTGATGAAGCCCCGTAAATCGGGCCGGAATTCCCAGTGCGGCATATGATACGATCAAAGGGAGGGCGAGATCAGGAAAAGCCTTTAGATCCATTGCGGCGAACGGGGACTCTTGGATCGAGGCAGGTACAGAATTTCGTATTTCGTATTTCGTATTTCTGCAGGCTGACTGCTCACAGATTAATTTTACACCTTCTCCCTCAAAGGTTGTTTCGACACCAAGCGGTCTGAACAATTTCGCCAGCACCGAGTCTCCCTGCAAACTATTTTTCCGGAGCCCTGGGAGAGTGATATTTGCAGAACCGGAAAGGGCAGCCGCTTCATACCAGAAAGCAGCAGAGGACCAATCGGCTTCTACCGAATATCTTCCTCCCGTGAGTCTCTTTGCGGTATATCTTCCGGGGTGCACCATGATTGATTCTTCCTTTCGTTCTGTCACAATGCCGAACTCTTTCATGATGCCGGTCGTCATCTCCACATAAGGGGAAGAGACCTGTTCGCCGGTCATTGAGATGGTCAGTCCTTCAGGCAATAAGGGTGCAATCATCAGGAGAGCTGAAACGAACTGGCTGCTTATTGAAACATCGACGGTAACAGCACCTCCTTTCAATTCCTTCCCGCTAATTCGCAGGGGTGGGTATCCGGGAGTACCTTCATATTCAATGGAGGCCCCCAGGCTTCTGAGTGCTTCTACCAGGATGCCAATGGGACGTTGTTGCATCCGTGTGCTCCCGGTCAACAACCAGCTTCCGGGTTTCAGCGACAGGTAAGCGGTAAGGAAACGCATGACAGTTCCCGCATTCCGGCAATCAATGGAAACAGGTGGAGTAGCCGTTTCAATCTGATTCAGCAACTGTTGCATCAACATGGTATCGTCTGCTTCAGAGAGGTTCTCCACCTCAAATGGGATCGGGCTCAAAGTACGGATGAGCAGAACCCGGTTGCTGATACTCTTCGAAGAAGGGAGAGCAATCGTGCCAGCCAGATTCACCCCGGTTCCCTCATGGAAACCTTTTCGCGTTATCGTATAGATGCCCATTGGCAGTGGATCAGAGATTATAATAGGTTGCAAAGGCACTGCTGATCTGTTCAGGGGTGCACACCTGGTTGATCCTGCCTTTCCCGATTTCGGAGAGGAGGGTAAACCGGATCTCCTGTTGGCGGTTCTTTTTGTCGTGTTGCATCATATCCATCCGTACGGCTTCATCCTCCTGCAAAAGTGGAAGTTTACCGAATCCCTGGAGAATCCAACCGGTAATTTCATCCAGTTGAAGTGGATCAAGTCCGCTTCGTTTTACGGATAAAAAGCCTTCACAAATCATTCCGGCTGCCACGGCTTCCCCATGCAATACGGGTGTTTCCCGCCTGAGAGCAAGCGACTCGATGGCATGACCGATGGTATGACCGAAATTCAGCAACTTTCGTTGATTCCGTTCAAAGGGATCATGTGTGACAATCTCCAGCTTGATCCGGATCGTCTTCAGGAGGAGATCTTTCCAGAAATTGTCACTGAAAGGCATTTCGAGAATCCGTTGCACTGGCTTCCGGGAAAGCCACCTCCAGAATTGACGGTCTCTGATCAGAGCTGTTTTGGCAATCTCAGCCAATCCCGATCTAATCTGCTCCGGAGGAAGCGTCTTCAGAAATCCAGGCCATACGTAAACCCCTCTGGGAGCGTAAAAGGTTCCAACCTGGTTCTTCAGAAGCTCCATGTTTACACCTGTTTTACCTCCCACAGCAGCATCAATCTGGCCGATCAATGTAGTGGGAATATGAATCGTCTCAATGCCACGCTGGTACAATGAAGCGATAAATCCCCCAATATCGGTCACCACTCCTCCTCCCAGGTTGAACAATACAGAGCCCCTGTCGGCGTGATGAGATCCCAGCACTTTCAACAGGTGTTCCGCCGTTCGAAGGCTCTTCACCTCCTCTCCGCTGTCGATGCTTAATACAGTAGCCTCCTCCAGCTCAGGGATGTGGCTGAGGAGTTCAGGAAGGCAAAAACGCTGGGTATTGGCATCGGTGAGGATAAATAATTTGGACTTCAACTTCCGGATACCTTTCAGTTCCTTCTGAAGTTGCGCCATGATCCCGTCACCAATCAGGACATGATATTTGGCTGTGTTTACTGTACGGACTGAAAGCTTCATAATTAGCGGAACGCAGCCATCAGGAGTTCGATGTCCTGAAAAGGCAATTTAAATATTTTACTGACTGCAAGATTTGTAATCGTACCGTTGAAAAGATAGACCCCTTGCCTGACACCGTAATCCTTTTTGATAAGTGCCTCGATGCCGCCTTCCGAACAAATAGTCAGAACAACGGAAACAAAAATATTGTTGAGTGCCTGGGATGCCGTATGTGGTACGCGTGAAGCAATGTTGGGAACACAGTAGTGGGTCACGCCATACTCTTTAAAGACGGGATTGCTATGAGTAGTTGGATGGGAGGTTTCAAAACACCCTCCCTGGTCGATACTAACATCGATGATGATAGAGCCCTCTTTCATGCTTTTGATCATCTCGCCGTTGATGAGGCAGGGTGATTTTCCTCCATGAGAGTGGACGGCCCCGATCACAACATCAGCTGTCTTCATGGATTCATGCAATACTTTCGGATGAAGTATCGATGTGAATACCCTCACTCCCAGGTTATTCTGCAGCCTGCGAAGCCGGTACACCGAATTGTCAAATACCTTCACAAGCGCTCCGAGACCAAGGGCCGACCGGGCAGCAAACTCACCAACCGTGCCGGCACCGATGATCACCACTTCGGAAGGGCCGATTCCCGTAAAGCCTCCAAACATCTTTCCGCGCCCGAACTCGGGACTGGAGAGGTACTCGGCGGCAATGAAGATGGAGGTACATCCTGCGATCTCACTCATGGCCCTGACAACCGGAAATGCCATTGTTTTGTCACGGATCAGCTCGAACCCGAGAGCGGTGACCTTTTTGGACATCAGTGAACGGAAATAGCTCTCTTTCTGGGTGGACATCTGCAGAGCCGAGATCAATGTTTGCTTCGGCCTGATGAGTTCCATCTCTTCAGGAGTAGGCGGCGCCACTTTAAGAATCAACTCGGCTTTGTACACCTCCTGGGGGGAGTACACAATCTGCGCACCTGCTTCGCTGTATTCATGATCGGGAAAACGGGAAGCTTTTCCGGCTCCCGTCTCAACCAGCACCTGGTGTCCATGTTGTGTAAGTAAGGTAACCCCGTCAGGGACAATTGCCACCCTGTTCTCTTCTGGTGCGATCTCTTTGGGCACACCAATGATCAACTCGCTTTTTTTACGGGCTACCTCCAGCATCTCCTCCCGAGGCATCAGGCGTTCAGCGTTGGACCGCCTGGTCAGCTCCGATAGCGGATCTTCCATAAAGGGAAATTTTGAACGAAGATACAAAAAATGTTAGTCATGAAGTCATGGGTCGATAAGGCCCTTAGGAAACACGAAATAGGTCCTTAACCTCCATTTTGTTCATGAGTTATCAAATGTATGAAAAGATAAAACCATAATTGCTATTTTTGTGTCCTCATTGCGTGCGCTATATCACATCTCAAACCAACAGGCATCACATGACAGATTCATACATGCAACGGATTCAGGGGCTTTCAACAATGATTGGCAACACGCCCATGCTCTCTGTTGATTTCAAATTCAAAGGGGAGAAACGGCGTCTCTTTGCCAAAGCCGAGAACATGAATATGACCGGCAGCATCAAAGACAGGATGGCATTTCATATTCTCAGGAAAGCCATGGAGCGTAAGGAGTTGAATCCCGGTGATGCCATTATTGAAGCTACCAGCGGGAATACCGGCATCGCAATTTCGGCCATCGGTCGCGCACTTGGTCATCCTGTTACGATATTCATGCCCGACTGGCTCAGCAAAGAGCGGATCAACCTGATCAAGAGTTTGGGTGCTACCATTAACCTGGTTAGCAAAGAGGAGGGCGGATTTTTGGGAAGCATTGAGATGGCAGACCAACTGGCCAAATCTCTTGGGGCTGCTTTTCTTCCGCATCAGTTCGACAACAACGATAATGTGGAGGCACACTACCTCACTACCGGGCCTGAGATTTGGTGGCAACTTGAATTTCGTGAAATGAAACCCGATGCATTTGTGGCTGGGGTAGGCACCGGTGGCACCGTGATGGGCGTTGGAAAATTCCTCAGGGAAAAGAATCCCGGAGTAAAAATCCACCCGCTCGAGCCTTCAAATTCTCCCACTCTTTCCACCGGATGGAAAGTCGGGAAGCATCGAATTCAGGGAATTTCCGACGAGTTCATCCCTTCCATCTGCAAACTGGATGATCTGGACTCTATCGTAGCTGTAGATGACGGCGATGCCATTATCATGGCTCAAAAACTGGCTGAAATGGGAATCGGCGTAGGGATCTCATCAGGGGCAAACTTTATCGGAGCATTGATGCTACAGAATGAGATGGGCGCAGAATCGGTTGTTGCAACGATCTTTTCCGACTGCAACAAGAAATACCTAAGTACGGATCTGATGGGCAAAGAGCCAGTGAAAGAGGGTTTCCTCGCTCCCGATGTGGAGATCATCTCTGTTCAATCCTTCAAACGGGTCTGTTACCTCTGCCACGACCCTGAAGATTGTGTGGAGGCTAATTATGCCAAGGCAAAGGAGACTTTCGACCTTCCTTGCTGCCCGGGGGGGAAGTAAGCCAATCCCTTCCTCCCCAGGGGAGGCTTAAGCCCCCTTGCGATCCCGAGTACCCGGGAGAAGGATCCTTGGGTTTGGGGGTAGAAAGAAATCAGAATGTTATAACGCGAATACCAGTTCCGGAAATGCTGACCCTCACAGTCTCTTCCGGAAGAAGCTCCCCGACCAGTTCCGGCCATTCAAGAAAGCAGTAACTTCCGCTGAAGAGATAATCTTCGTATCCGATATCGTAAACCTCCTCCAGTTTGTTGATCCGGTAGAAGTCGAAATGGTAAACCGGCGTAGTTTGACGGGTATGGTACTCATTGATGATCGAGAACGTAGGACTCAGGGCTTCATCTTCTACTCCAAGCTCCTTGCATATCGCCTTGATGAAAGTTGTCTTTCCGGCGCCCATCTCTCCGTAAAAGGCGAAAATCCGGCTTGCAGGATAAGCAGCAAGGAGTTTCCCTGCAATTTCAGGAAGATCGGATTCGGATATTGCTGAAAAATCGTTTGCCATTTCTTTCTACCTGTTCCGCAGGATGATGAAGGGGACCAGCATCTCCTCCATCGAGATGCCGCCGTGCTGGAAGGTGTCCTTGTAATAGTTCACGTAATGGTTGTAATTATTAGGGTAAGCAAAAAAGTCGGTGTTCCGGCAAAAAGCGTAGCTGGAGCTGACATTTGTTCGCGGAAGAAAGATGTCGGCAGGATTCCTCACCTCAAACACTTCGTTGCGTTCATACTTCAGTGCTTTACCCGTTTTGTAGCGGAGGTTTGTATTGGTATTTCTGTCACCCAAAATCTTCACAGGATTGACAACACGAATGGATCCATGGTCGGTGGTAATGACCAGGTTTACATCTTTTTCAGCCAGGAAGCGGAAGATCTCAATCAGCGGGCTGTGATTGAACCAGGAGAGGGTGAGGGAACGGTAAGCTCCGTCGTCGCTGGCCAACTCCCTGATAATCTCCATCTCGGTGCGGGCATGTGAAAGCATATCCACAAAGTTGTAAACGATGAAGTTGAGCTTGTTGACCATCAGGTTTGGCATTAATTCCACCAACTTCCTGCCATAGTTCATGTTGAGAACCTTGTAGTACGAATACTTGATATCCCGGCCATACCGCTTTAACAACTCTCCCAGCAATTCTGATTCGAAATTGTTTTTTGTCCCCTCCTCGTCTTCGTGGACCCAGTATTTGGGGTATTTTTTCTCGATCTCCGTAGGCAGGAGACCTGCAAACAGTGAATTCCGGGCATATTGTGTGGTAGTGGGAAGAATGCTGTAATAGATATCTTCCTGCTCCACCCTGAAACCCTCTTCGATGACAGGTTGCAGGATTTTCCACTGATCGTACCGAAGGTTGTCAATCAGGATCACAAAGGTGGGCCGGTTGTCGTCAAGGAGGGGAAAGATATGATCCTTGACCAGCGTATGCGACTGTACAGGTCTGTCCTTGGTTTTACCGCTGATCCATTCCAGATAATTCCTTTCAATAAACTTGCTGAAGACCTGGTTCGCTTCCGTCTTCTGCATCTGCAGCACCTGGTTCATCCCTTGGTCCTGCGACTTCTCCAGTTTCAATTCCCAGCCAATGATTTTTTTATAGATCTCGACCCACTCTTTGAAGTCGAGGCGGTTGCTGATCTCCATTCCGATATTCCGGAACTCCTGCTGATACTGAAAGCTGGTCTTCTCGCTCACAATCTTTTTATTCTCCAGGGTCTTTTTGAGAGAGAGGAGAATCTGGTTGGGATTCACCGGTTTGATGAGGTAGTCGGCAATATTGCTTCCGATCGCTTCTTCCATGATCGACTCCTCTTCGCTCTTGGTAATCATCACCACCGGAAGGTTGGTCGTCCGGTTCTTGATCTTTTCCAGCGTTTCAATTCCCGACATCCCGGGCATCTGTTCGTCCAGAAAAATGATATCGAAATTATGCTGATCCAGCAGTTCCAGTGCATCGTGTCCGTTATTGGCTGTATGAACGGTATACCCCTTCTGATCGAGAAAGAGCAAATGAGGTTTTAACAGGTCTATTTCATCATCCACCCACAAAATTGTGATCTTCTCCATAGTTCTCCTTACTTTTGTAAGAGTAAATGTCCGAAAAGGCTTTTTATTGCCCGGAAACCCTAATTTTACGTTTAATTAACAAAGATATCTCAAATCATCAACAAAAAGAAAAACATAAACGACCCGATCTACGGCTTTATCACCATCCCGCACGAGTTCCTGTTTGATGTGATGGAGCATCCATGGTTTCAACGGCTTCGCAGGATCAGGCAACTCGGGCTCACCGATTATGTCTACCCCTCTGCAACGCATACCCGTTTTCAACATGCCCTCGGATGCCTTTTCCTGATGAAGCAGGCCATCAAGCTTCTCCGCGAAAAAGGGGTGGAAATTACCGGAGAAGAGGAGCAGGGAGCCTGGCTGGCAATCCTGCTTCACGACATCGGGCACGGGCCCTATTCACATACCCTGGAGCGATCGATCGTCACAGGAATTTCACACGAAGAGATTTCACTTCTCTTCATGGAAAAGCTGAACCAGCAGTTCTCCGGTGAGCTGGATGTAGCGATCCGGATTTTTACAGACACCTACCCGAAGCATTTCCTGCATCAACTGGTCTCAAGTCAGCTCGACATGGACAGGCTCGACTACCTGATGCGCGACAGTTTTTTTACCGGCGTAGCCGAAGGAGTCATCAATACCGACAGGATCATCAACATGCTTACGGTAGTGGACGACGAACTGGTGGTAGAGGAAAAGGGCATCTATTCGATTGAAAAGTTTATTCTTGCCCGGCGCCTGATGTACTGGCAGGTATATCTGCACAAGACAGTACTTTCGGCCGATTTCATGCTTTCCAATATCCTTCGTCGCTCTAAAATTCTGGGTGAGCAGGGGATCAGCTTCTTTGCAACACCTCCCCTGAAGCAGTTTCTTCAGGATCCTGTAATGGGCAGGGAGATGCTTTGCCAGGGCGATTGCCTGGAAACCTTTTCACAACTGGATGATTTTGACATCTTCTCAGCCATAAAAGTGTGGAGTTCACACCCGGATCCCATCTTATCCCTCCTCTGTCAACGTCTGGTAAACAGGCATCTCTTCCGCGCCGAACTTCGTAACAAACCTTTTGAGGCTGGCTATGTGGCAGGAATCAAAGAGCGGGCTGCTAACATGTTTGGCATCACAGATCAGGAAGTGGATTTCCTTGTTACAGAGGAACCTGTTTCGAATGCTGCATATAACCCCGACCATGACCGCATCAAGATCCGGACACGCGACGGGGAGTTGCTTGATGTGTCAGAAGCATCAGACCAGCTTAACATCTCCATCCTCTCTACCCGCACGAAAAAGTATCTTCTCTCCTATCCAAAAGAGCTAACTGTTAAGTAGCCATTGAGTTGCAAAAAAATTCCTTCCTGTGTTGAAATATTTGGTAACTTGCGCCACTCTTTTACATAGTAAAAACCTCTAAATCAAGTTGAATGGAATTTTCTGCCCGACAGATTGCCGAGCTGCTTGGAGGCACCATAGAAGGGAATAAGGAGGTGACGGTTTCAAGCCTTTCGAAGATCGAAGAAGGAGTTCCCGGCGCCCTTACGTTTCTTGCCAATCCTGCATATACCAACCACATATACACCACCGGAGCATCCCTGGCGATCGTCAGGAACAACTTCACTCCTGAAAAACCCTTGCCGGAAGGACTTACGCTGATCCGCGTGGAAGATCCCTACAATGCATTTGCAACCATCCTGGAGCTTCATGCCAACATGACTGCAAAGAAGTCGGGGATCTCCTCCCAATCATTTGTATCTCCTTCTGCAACACTTGGCAACAATCTCTACATTGGCGCGTTTGCTTACATCGGCGAAAATGTAGAGATCGGTGACGGGGTGCAGATCTATCCTCAGGTTTACCTGGGCGACAACGTAAAGGTTGGAAACGGGACAACGCTTTATCCGGGAGTTCGTATTTACCGCGACTGTGTTGTCGGACAGAATTGTACCATCCATGGTGGTGCTGTGATTGGCAGCGACGGCTTCGGGTTTGCGCCTCAGGACGACAAGAACTACAGGAAAGTGCCTCAGGTAGGGAATGTCATCCTGGAAGACAATGTAGAGATCGGAGCCAATACAACAATTGACAGGGCTACCATTGGCTCAACAATCATTCATCGCGGGGTAAAACTCGACAACCTGATCCAGGTAGCCCACAATGTGGAGATTGGCGAAAATACGGTGATCGCGGCACAGTCGGGATTGTCGGGCTCGATGAAGGTGGGGAAGAACGTGATGGTTGGAGGACAGGTTGGTTTTGTAGGTCATATTTATGTGGCCGACAATGTGAAGGTTGGCGCCCGGTCGGGTGTTGAAAACAGCCTTACCCAGGAGGGAGGAATCTTTTTTGGCGCCCCTGCCATTGATGCTATGCGTGCAAGAAAGAACTATGTACACTGGAGAAACCTTGATGATATCGTAAGAAAACTGAATACATTGGAGAAGCAGGTTAAAAAGTTGATCCCAGATGAGTGAAAAACAGAAAACAATAAAAACCTCCGTCAGCATCGACGGTATTGGATTGCATACGGGGAAGAAAGTCACGTTGACCTTTAAGCCAGCCCCTGAAAATTACGGATATAAATTTGCCCGGACCGATCTGAATACCGGAGTTTTGGTGGATGCCGACGTGGATAATGTAGTGGATACCTCCCGCGGGACCAGCCTGGAGCATGACGGTGTGCGAATCGACACCGTGGAACATGTCCTTGCAGCACTTGCCGGACTTGAGATTGACAATGTTCTGATTGAGTTGAACCAATCGGAAACTCCCATACTCGACGGCAGTGCCAAGCTTTATGTGGAGAAACTCTTGAAAGCAGGCATTGTGGAGCAAAAGGCTTTGAAGAGTTATATCGAACTCATGTCAAACCTCTCCTATTCTGATCCGGAGAAAAAGGTTGAGATTCTGGCCATTCCTTCGAAAGAGTTCAAGGTTTCAGTGATGATCGATTACGAATCAAAGATCCTTACCACCCAGAATGCCATCCTTGGCGACATCAAAGATTTCAGCAAAGAGATCGCTCCCTGCCGCACGTTTGTCTTCCTCCACGAACTGGAATACCTGATCAACAACAATCTCATCAAAGGGGGTGACCTCAACAACGCCATCGTGTTTGTTGACAGATTGATCGGGCAGGATGAGCTGGATAATCTGGCTAAAATCTTCAACAAACCCCGGGTAGCGGTACTTCGTGAGGGAATCCTCAACAACCTGGAGTTACTTCATCCCAACGAGCCAGCAAGACACAAATTACTGGATATCATCGGTGACCTGGCTCTGGTAGGGATGCCTATCAAGGCACACATTATCGCTACACGGCCCGGACACTTTTCAAACATTCAGTTTGCCAAACTGATAAAAAATCAGATCCGTAAATCCAGGAAGAGCGAGTCGATCAGAACGTTTGACCTGAACAAACCACCCCTTTACGACATCAAACAAATTCAGGAATTTCTTCCTCACCGCCCCCCGTTTCTTTTAATCGACAGAATTCTGGAGATGGGAAGCGACTATGTGGTGGGTATGAAAAATGTTACAATGAATGAGTCCTTCTTCACAGGCCACTTCCCCGGTGATCCGGTAATGCCCGGTGTCCTTCAGATTGAAGCAATGGCTCAAACCGGAGGCATCCTGGCTCTGAAAACAGTGGATGACCCTCAAAATTATACGACACTATTCCTTAAAATTGACCACGTAAAATTCAGGCACAAAGTAGTCCCTGGCGATACGATCATCTTTTACAACCAGCTCAATGCACCTATCCGCAGAGGGTTGATTTCCATGAAGGGCATTGCTTATGTAGGCCAGAAAGTGGTCATGGAAGCTGAGATGATGGCACAGATCCAACGTAAATAACAACCCATGAATCAACCCTTAGCATACGTGCACCCACAGGCCAAACTGGCCCCTAACGTAGTGATTGAGCCTTTTGTGACAATTGATAAAAACGTTGAGATCGCTGAAGGCACCTGGATCGGCTCGAACGTGACGATCATGGAAGGCGCCCGAATTGGCAAAAATTGCAGGATATTTCCCGGAGCAGTGATCTCTGCAGTTCCTCAGGACCTGAAATATGCCGGTGAGGAGACAACCGTTAAAATCGGGGACAACGTTACAATTCGCGAATATGTGACAGTTAACCGGGGGACAAAAGCCAACATCGAGACCGTTATCGGCGACAATACATTGCTGATGGCTTATGTGCACATTGCCCACGACTGCATCATCGGCAAAAATGTAATATTGGGTAATGCCACCAATCTGGCAGGGCATATCGAGATCGACGACTGGGCAATCATCGGTGGGATGGTTGCCGTGCATCAGTTTTCACATATTGGGGTACATACCATGATCTCAGGAGGATCGCTGGTAAGGAAGGACGTTCCTCCCTTCACCAAAGCTGCCCGGGAACCTATCTCCTACGTTGGTGTCAATTCCATTGGGCTTCGCCGCCGAGGGTTTACAGCCGAACAGATCAATCAGATTCAGGATATTTACAGAACGATTTACCTCCGGGGATACAACGTATCGCGGGCAGTAGAGATGATCGAAGCAGACGTACCGGCAACACCGGAACGGGATGAGATCCTGAGCTTTATTGCCAACTCGAGCCGCGGCATCATGAAAGGGTTTGGAAAAAACAACCGCGATAAATAAAATCCTTCCGGCATGACGATCACCCTCAACGGGATTGGCAAAAAATTCAATACAGAGTGGATTTTCCGCAACCTCACCAGTCGGTTTGAAACCGGAGAACGTGTGGTTTTTACCGGTCGCAATGGCTCGGGGAAATCGACCTTGTTGCAGGTCATTGCCGGAAACATTCACCACACGGAAGGGAGCATTGAATACAGCCTGAATGGCAGGATGATTTCCGATACCGAGATATTCCGGCATCTTTCACTGGTTGCTCCCTATCAGGAACTGATTGAAGAGTTTACCTTAAGGGAGATGCTGGAGTTTCATTTTTCGTTCAAGCCGCTGGTCAATGGCTTCACCGTACCTAAAATCATCGACCTCCTCTCCTTCTCGCAGGCGAAGACCAAACCTATCACAAAATATTCCTCCGGAATGAAGCAGCGGGTGAAACTGGTTTGCGCCTTGCTGAGTGATACACCCCTGCTCTTTCTTGACGAGCCTACCACCAACCTCGACAAAGCCGGGATTGATTTCTACCTGAACCTTGTCAACGACCACGCAAAAGGCCGTACTATCCTGGTTTGTTCCAATATGCAACTTGTAGAGAGTGGGTTTTGTGACCAGGAGATAAGGATTGAGGACTACAAATAAGTGGGCAGTGGGC
>JACZJJ010000062.1 GCA_014860625.1 Bacteroidales bacterium
ATCGATTGCCAGCATTGCTTCGGGAACGGCAGTTTGCAAAATATTCACTCCCGAACCGGGAACCCTGACCGTTACCAGTCCGGAGCCTGATCTCAGACAGGCTTTGGCAGCAAGGACAGCAGCTCCCATTTTCCCTTTTTCGCCGCAGATCAACAACGAGTGACCGAAGGTTCCTTTGTGTGCAAATTTATTTCGTTTGCGCAGGAGCGGTTTGACACTGGCGGCAGTGATCATGAAATTTTTCATCTTCACCTGGGCCAGAAATGCTTCCGAGAGACCAATATCCAGAAGCACCCACTCGCCGATATAGGGATCATTTTCGGGAAAGAAGAAAGCCAGTTTTGGTGGGGCAAAGGTGAGCGTGTAACTGGCGTGGATGACGGCCGGATCTTTTTGATCCTTCACGGTTTGATCGATGAACAGTCCCGATGGAACATCGATAGCAATCACAGTTTTTTTGAATTTGTTGACCAGTTTGATCAAATCTTCATGAAAACCGGTGACCGGGCGGGTTAATCCGCTGCCAAAGAGGGCATCGATTACAATATCACCGTCGGCTAGGTCCAGGTCCAATTTCTCCTCACTGATTGGTGTGGGGAGGAGGTTGTCGGGCAGCCTGTCGTAATTGATTTTACAACCGGGGGAACAATTCTCAGGAGTTCCTGTCAGCCAAACCTTCACCTTGTAGCCGCTTTCATTCAGCATCCTTGCAATGGCCAGTCCGTCGCCCCCATTGTTTCCGGTTCCGGCGACCACATGAATGCTCTGGGAAGATGGAACATGCTGGTAGAGCCAGTCAAAACACTTGCGGGCGGCCCGTTCCATCAGGTCGATATCTGCAATGGGCTCATGCCTGATGGTATACGCATCAGCCTCCCGGATTTGTTCTGCTGGTAAAATCTTCATAACTATTCGATCATTCCCCAGAAGGGCATGGTGGCTAGAATTCCAAATATTACCATCAGGATGATCACAAAAAAGATGATTGCAACCGTAAGCCCGATCAATGCACAAATTCGGCCCGCTTTCAGGTTTTTATAGGAGCTAAGCGTATATTTCTGGCTGTTGTGCCCATAGAGCGCCATATCCTTGCTTGAGAGTACAAGGGCGGTAATGCTTAAGATGACCCCAATGACCGACACATACCAGATGCTGAAAACAATGGATAGGATCCCAAGGGCCAGGACCGATTTGGAGTTGGGGAGGTTCTGCTGCATTGGCGGGGAAAACTTTTCCTCCTGTTCTTGTTGAGGTTGTGCATCTTGTTTTTTCATGATGCGGGATTTTAGATAAAACTCAAAGGTAAAGGTATTTTTTTTAAACACTTCAGAAATAGAGCGGATGAAATTTAAATTGACCTTTTGTGTTGTATTCAAGAGCGGGAAAGGGGATCTTAACAATGTTCAACAGGGTAAATATCCCTTTTAATACTTTTGATCTGGTGGGGATTCGAGTCAGGTCTACATCGACCGAAAGGAAAAATTTCCGGTACTTGTCAAACCCAGGTACATTTACACCCAAACCTTCAGCGCCATATCCCACGGCAACATTCAGCCATTTTGGAAATTTTGATTCCCGTGGAAGGAAGGAGTAGATATTGCCTGAAAGCCAGACAGACATCCCGTTATAATCTTTCACCATGTTCTGGACGATATTGTTCCCAAGGAGTTCGGGATTATACTTGGGATATTTGCTTGGGTGATAAGAGTACTTGAGCATAAACCGTTGTTCGTGCCAGCCGAACTGCTGCCCCATAAAAAGCAGACAACCGGCTGTGTTTGCGGCAAGATCGCCTACAGAAAAGCCCCATCCGGCAGAGAACCCATCCAGAATCTCGATATTGAGCATGAAGGCATAGGCCAGCAGGCTTCCAAAGATGATCGACTTTCCTTCTTTCACTCCCGCCCATCGGTAAGAGTTGTATACAACACGGCTCAGGTAGTAGGAAGATAGAAAATGGCCCATTTTGTCCATCTGAAGCCATTCACTGTTATCATTGAAAAAATGAAAGTTACTCTGTGCATAATCTTTGTACCAAAGAAAGTAAAGGCCTGTAAGTGAGCCAACATAGATTGCTCCCTGTGTTGAAAGAACCCCGATGAGCCGGCCTTTGTGGAGGGTGTCGGGGAACAGGATATTGGGTTCGGGAGTTTTTCGAAGTGACTTCCGGGATTTGGATCCCAGCATTTGGCTGGTACCCGTTGTGTCTGATACCTCCTGACTAAAACTGCTCTGTTGAAACAGCATCAACACACACGCAACGATAAAACCCCTTACCTTCATCTTTCAACCTTTAATTTCAAATCCTTCCTTCTCACTTCTTTCCTTCTCACTTCTTACTTCTCACTTCTTACCTCTTACCTCTCACTTCTTACCTCTTACCTCTTACCTCTTACCTCTTACCTCTTACCTCTCACCTCTCACCTCTCACCTCTTACCTCTTCAATCCGCTGAGTGCGTCCTGATATCTCCTGGCATTCCTGTTGTGTTCAGTTAGGGAAGAGGAAAAAACATGGTATCCCGAGAAGTCATCTTTGGCGCAAAAGTACATGTATTGATGGTCCATGCAGTTCAAAACGGCATCAATGGAAGAGATGGAGGGAAGGCAGATCGGGCCTGGTGGAAGCCCCGGGTTTTTATACGTATTGTAAGGAGAGTCGATCTCTTTGTGTTTGTTAAGAACCCTGTTGATGGTGAAATCGTTCCACGCATAAATCAGTGTAGGGTCTGCCTGGAGAGGCCATTTTTTATTCAGACGGTTGAGATAGACACCGGCAATCATGGTTTTTTCGTCATTCTTCGCGGTCTCCTTTTCAATGATTGATGCCAGCGTGACTACTTCAGGGATACTTAACCCGATAGAGTCAGCCAGCCTTGACCTGGATCCCTCCCAGAATCTTCTGGATTCTGTTGCCATGCGTGCAACAAATTCTTCAGCTGAAGAGTTCCACCACATTTCATAGGTATTCGGGATGGTAATGGTGAAGAGGGTTGCAGGAGTGATGTTGTACTGAGAGAGAAAGATTTCATCTGTAAAATGTGCCAGGAGACTCACACTGTCAGCTTCGATCTGCCGGCCAACCTTCCCGGCAAGTTCTTCCCGGCTCCTGATTGTATGAAAAGAGACTTTCGCCGGGGTTTGCAATCCCCGGATCAATAGATCGACTAATTCCCGGGCCCTCATCCTGTTTTTAAGCTGGTATCTTCCAGGCTTGAACAGCTGATCATACTTCCCAAGTTGGACATAATTCTCAAAGAGTTTTTTCCGGGTGACGAAGCCGTGTGCATAAAGGCTGTCTTTTACCTGATCAAAATTGGCTCCGGTTGGGATGTACAACCAGGCTTTCTCAATCTCTCCCAGATCAATAACGGCTGAATGGATTCTGAAATAGAGCCGTTCAGTCCCAACCAGGATGAATGTCAGGAGCAGAAAGGGCAGAATACGAAGGAAAAGAATGCGAAAGAAAAGATGCATATGAGTTACAGGATCAGTTGATACATGTATTCATCCAGCCACTCTTCGCCGGTATTGATCCATTGAAGTTTCTTGCCGCAACGGACAAAGCCGATCGTATCAAACAGGTGGATGCTGACAAGGTTGTCGGATGAGATGTTACAGAATAGTTGATTTAAATGGAGTCCCTCTTTGGCATACCGAACCAGTATTTTCAAAGCCTCTGCGGCATACCCTTTGCCTCTGAAGGCTTTGGATATCATAATCCCCACACCTGCCCTTAGATGTACCGGATCAAACTCAAACAGGTCGATGGTTCCGACGGTTTCAGCAGCGCCATTTTCTACCGGAAGAGAGATCATTAGCCGGAGTTGGCGCGCAGAAAAAATATCCCTCTTGGCGTGTAACACATACTCCTCGATCTCATAACGGGAATAGGGTGTAATCGTATTACTCACTTTCCAGACAGAGATATCGTTTTCCCATTCAAGAAGCAGATCAACATCGGAAGGCTCAACAGCACGAAGAACGAGATTAGGGCTGGATAGAAGGTCGTTGGTCATTGGTTTAGGGTTTCGGTTTCGGTTTCGTGTTTAGTGTTTAGTGTTTTTTGTTTCTTGTTTCTTGTTTCTGGTTTCGTGTTCATCGTCCCACGTCCCACGTCTCACGTCTTACGTCTCACTTTTCATCCAAACCTCTCCTGGAAAGACAAACTCTGCCGGTCCCTCCAGCCAGATGTCTGTAAAGGAGTCGCCCTCCTGACGGAAGGAGACGGTTAAATGGCCGCCAAGGGTTTCTATCTCGATCCTGGTTTCAGAACGAGTTTGCTTCGTCACTTCGTTCCTCGCAATGATACCTGTGCTATCTGACAATTGTGGACTGCCAATTGCCGACTGCCCACTGCCTACTGCCCACTGCCCACTGCAATAGCTGCCGCAGTTACTCCGGTTCCGCACGAGAGGGTCTCATCCTCCACGCCCCGTTCATAGGTTCGTACGAAAAGGCCGTTATCTGTAATCTCGACAAAATCTATATTGATCCCTTCAGGGGCAAATTGCGGATCATTTCGTAGTTTCCTTCCTTCAGAAACGACATCTATTCCCTTCACATTATCAGTGAAAATAACAAGATGAGGAGAACCGGTGTTAATAAGAAATGACGAATGACGAATGTCGAATGACGAATTACCGGACTTGATCTCCGATACCTGAACTTCATGGTTAGGAACATGGCTCATCTTCAACCTCAACTTCGATACTGCCCCCTCCTCTGTTAAAACCTCTGCTTTGTGTTCTCCGTCAATGGCCTTGAATGTTGCCTGTTTTTCAATAAGTCCCAGGGATTTCGCAAAAGCTGTGATGCATCGCCCCCCGTTTCCGCACATCGTACTCTCTTTCCCATTTGAATTGTAATAGGTCATGCCGAAATCATATCCGGGTGCCGTTGTGAGGAACATAAGCCCATCGGCCCCGATGCCGAAATGGCGGTCGCATAGCTGAGCAACCTCTTCGGTGGATAAACGGATCTTGCCTTCCCGGTTATCAATCAGGATGAAATCGTTACCTGTACCGTGGTATTTGAAAAATGCCAGTTTCATCAGTGCAAATCTAACGAATTAAATAATTTTGCAGGGAATTTATCCAGATGAACGGTGACCCAAAATTATACGCCCTCCTTGAAGAGTTGGAAATAGTCTTTGACTATTACGAACACCCACCGGCTCCGACCATTGACGAGGCAAAAAAGTACTGGAAAGATATTGATGCTGCTCATTGCAAAAATCTCTTTTTTCGAAATCATAAGGGAAACAGGCATTACCTTGTGATCATTGAGCATACCCACGACCTGAGCATCCGCGATCTGGAGCAGCGTCTCAGACAAGGGAAACTGACCTTCGCATCAGATCAGCGGATGGCGAAACACCTGGGACTCTCGCCTGGTTCGGTAACACCATTCGGACTCATCAATGATACCGGAACACATGTCCATCTTTTCATCGATGAAACGTTGAAGGCCTTTGACCGGATCAGCTTTCATCCGTGCATCAACACAGCTTCACTGGTTATCAGTTTTCGGGATTTTGAGAAATTTCTCTCGCATTGTGGAAATTCGTTTGAATATCTGGAGCTGTATTAGTTATATGGTGGTATGGTGCCGTGGTGCCGTGGTGAAAAACATCTAGTCATCCAGTCATCCAGCATTCAGCTTCTTCGATAATTTATCAAGAAACGACAGAACCAGGTTGACATCATCGTCGCCCAGCAGCGCCAATCGTTCGAAGATTCTGGGGTAGATATTTGAATCTTTTTTGAAGTTGACCTCTTTCATTATATCTTCAGCCAGGTCAACCATCTTCTGGTATTTTCCCGTGGGTGCCGAAATGTGTTTTTTCTTCCTTGCCGTGGAAAAAGGAGAGAGGGTGAAAGCGTACAGCATCACCGCATGGGAGAGATTGAGCGAGGGGTATTTCTGCTTCAGGGGAATAAAAGATATGATGTCGCACAATGAAACCTGTTCATTGGAGAGTCCGCTCTCCTCTCCTCCGAATACTAGAGCGATTGTGTTAGCAGACTTTTTTTTCGAATTCAGAATTTCAGGAAGCAGATCAATGTGATGGTAATCTTGTCTGACCGAACGTTTTTTCATGGAGGTGGCGATGGAAAAATCAACATTCAGAAGCGCCTGCGCCAGATCCGGAAAGATGATCGCTTTGCTCAGAATCTCGTGTGAACCATGGGCAACATGGAAGGATTTTTCATTGGGAAAATTCGGTGGATTGACGAGCCACAGAGAATCAAACCCCATGGTGTTGATAGCCCTGGCTGCTGCACCAATATTTTCGGGCAATGAAGGTTCAACCAGAATAAAGACAATATTCATTGACATCCCGGCAAAAATACAAATTCCGGGCTTCAACGGGAAAAATCGGACATCTGCCGAATGGATGTTTTTAGACGGATTTACACAGAATACCTTTGCTTCATTAAAAAATGTCTAATTTTAAAATCTGAACCAATGAAATCTTTTGTTGAAAAACGTTCTGGAGACAATTCGGAAAAATACACAAACGGCAGGCGTATGAAGAAATATGCACTTGGAGGGGTTGCTATCCTGGCGGGTTTGGTCCTGCTCGGATTAAATACCGGTTTTATTCCTACCACTTGGAGATCAATCATCTTTTCCTGGCAGATGTTGCTGATTGTCATCGGGTTGATCAGCCTTTTCAGCCGCGACAGCTATATCCCAGGGATCATCCTCATTTTAATCGGGGGAATCTTTATCATTCCCAAATTCGGCTTCCTTCCTTTTAACATTCACAGCCTGTTCTGGCCTGCCATTCTGATTGCGGTGGGTTTGATCGTACTGTTTAAAGGATTCAAACGTCCGGGCGGATCTCGCTGGAACAGGGAAAATTTGGTCCTGGATGACGGTTACATCAATGAAGAGACCATTTTTGGTGGTACGAAGCAGAAGGTAACACACCAATCGTTTAAAGGTGGGAAGATCTCCTGTATTTTCGGGGGAGCAGAGGTAGACCTCACACATGCTTCGCTGGCTCCGGGTGAAAATGTTCTTGAGATAACCGCAATTTTTGGAGGAGCAACTGTGATTGTCCCTGCCGACTGGAAGATCATCGTAAAGAACTCTTCTATCCTTGGAGGTTTTGAAGATAAAAGACAGGTGATCAGGGAGAGTCCTGATCCTTCACGGATGTTGATTATTAAGGCAGAAGCCATCTTTGGCGGAGGTGAAATTAAAAGTTATTAATCAGTTCTTGAATGCAGCATCCTGTATTTAAAAACGTACAAACAATCATACTCTATTTTGGGTTTTGGATCCTGATGGCGGGGATCCAATTCTCCATTTTGATTTTTCAATATCATTTTGCCCTGGAGATTGCATTGGCCGACAGCCTGGTTTTCAATACGCTGTTTGCCCTGATAGGGTTGCTGATGTGGTTCATCGTACGGTACAGTTCACCTTCGGCACGCAACCGGTTCAACATCTTCTTCAACCATTTGACCTCGCTGGTTCTGCTGCTTGTCATTTGGTTCGGGGTAGGGTATTCCATCCTCTCTCTGTTGTTTAATGAAGAGACAGCATACAACGATTTTTTAACAGTTTCCATTCCCATGAGAATGATCAGCGGGGTTCTTTTATACGTGTTGGTTGGTCTGGTTTATTACCTGTTGATTTATAACTTCAACCTGCAGGAGAAACTGAAGATGGAGGCACGGTTGAACACCCTGCTAAAAGAGACTGAATTGAATATGCTGAAATCACAGATAAACCCACATTTTCTATTCAACAGCCTGAACTCTATCAGTTCTCTTACGGTAACAGATCCTGAGAAGGCGAGGGAAATGGTCATCAAACTTTCAGATTTTTTACGGTATTCTGTCTCATCAGGAGCTGACAGCCTGACCTCATTGGCTCAGGAGTTTGAAAACATCAAACGGTATTTGGAAATTGAAAAGATCCGGTTTGGCGATAAGCTTAAATATGACCTCAAAGTTGGCGGGAATTGTCAGAATCAGACCATTCCTGTGATGTTGTTGCAGCCTCTTTATGAAAATGCGGTCAAACATGGCGTGTATGAAAGCACCGATCAGGTTTGCATTGAGACCGAGTGCAAGGTGGAACCCGGTTACACGGAAATTACTATCGTAAATGATTTCGACCCCGATGCTGTGCCACGGGTTGGTGCGGGAGTAGGATTGAATAATATCAGTGAACGTCTCAGGCTGACCTATCAGCGCAGTGATCTGTTGAAAACCTGGAAAGAGGGAAACCGGTACTTCGTGAGGTTAAAGATACCGGAGTAAATTTAAAACAACAATACGTTTATGACACAAGAATCCAATTACCGCGTTCTCATTATTGATGATGAGCCTCCAGCAAGGCAGATTATCCGGGATTATCTGAAAGCTTATCCAAATCTTAGCATTGAAGGGGAATATTCGGATGGGTTTTCAGGACTGAAGGCCATTCAGGAGGTGAAGCCCGATTTGATCTTTCTCGATATTCAGATGCCGAAACTGACCGGTTTCGAACTGCTGGATCTGTTGGACGACCCACCTCTGCTCATCTTCAGTACCGCATACGACCAGTTTGCCATCAAAGCATTTGAGCAAAATGCCATCGATTATCTTCTAAAACCATATTCACGTGACCGGTTCGCGCAGGCAGTGGAAAAAGCATTAACCAGTTTGAATGCCGGAACGAAGGAACCAAAATCAGTGGAAGGTATCCTGGAAACCGTTAACGAACAACCAGACCTATTGGCTCGTATCGCTGTTAAGATCAGGCATAAGGTTCATGTAATTCCCGTTCAGGAGATCAGGTATCTTGAAGCCGACGGGGATTATGTAACGATTCATACCGAAAAGGATAAGTTCCTGAAGGAGAAGACGATGAAATATTTTGAAACACACCTTGATCCAGGCAGGTTTATCAGGATACATCGCTCAGCAATCATCAATGTCGAATTCATGGATAAACTGGAATACTACGACAAGGAGAGTTATGCTGTGTTAATGAAAGATGGGGCCAGGCTGAAGGCAAGTACTTCGGGATACAAGGTGCTGAAGGAGGCGCTTAAATTATAATTACGAATTACGAATTACGAGTTACGAGTTACGAGTTACGAATTACTTGAAAAAGATTACCATGAAGAAAACAGTTTTTTTTGTCCTGCTTTTCATTTCCTGCGCCAGTGCTTTTTCTCAAGGGAAGCTGATCCGAACAGGTGAAGTGCCCGGGTATTTTACCCTTAAATGTGACTTTCATTCTCATACCGTTTTTTCTGACGGAGAGGTTTGGCCCTCCTTCAGGGTGAGGGAAGCTGTTCAGGATGGCCTGGATGCGATTGCTATCACTGATCATCTTGAATATCACCCCCATAAAAAATATGTCACAACAGACGATAACTCTGCTTTCGCTATTGCCAAAGGCTCAGCCGCACGGAATAACCTCATTCTGATACGGGCGGCTGAGGTGACCCGGAAGATGCCTCCCGGACATCTCAATCTGCTGTTTCTTCCCGATTCCATCATTTTTTTTGATACTACATTTCTCGCAGTGATCAACCAAGCGGTTGGTGAAGGAGCCTTTGTCCAATGGAATCACCCCGGATGGGATGCACAGCAACCCGACGGGGTAGCCAGGATGCTTGATATACACCGGGAGTTGATTAAAAACGGGAAATTGCATGGAATTGAGATATACAACGACGGGATCTTTTATCCTGGTGTAATGGAGTGGTGCATCGAGAATGATCTGGCAATCATGGGGAATACTGATATCCATGGAACGACCAATGAAGTCAGGGTCTCCTCCGGTGATTCCCATCGGGCTATGACACTTGTTTTTGCCCATGAGAGAACCGAAAAAGAACTGAAAGAAGCATTGTTTCAAGGCCGTACGCTTGTTTGGTATGGAGATACCCTGGCCGGGAAAAAGGAGTGGGCTCTCCCCTTTGTGCGCTCTTGCCTGAAAAGAACCGGACCCGTTAATGAAGATGATTCCTACTCCTATTACAGGATAGAAAATATTTCTGATATCCCATATTTTCTGACAAACGGGGAAAATAAGGATGCCCCTTCAGGGATTTCATTGCCTGGCATGACTTACAGGGTTGTTAAGATAAAAAAGAAGGGTGACCAGTTGTTACGGTACAGGGTGTCCAATGTCAAGACAGGGACATCTGACCGATTACTGATCACACTTTAATTCACTTAATCTGTAGCAGCAGTATACGGCGATGTTCGCATTCTGCTTTATTTGTATTGTTTATACGGTCTGCATCAACTAATTTTGGAGGCCTTTATACCTGATAACCATATCCATGAAAAAACTTATCACTCTTACCGAATTTATCATCGACCGACAGGGTGAGATTCCTGACGCATCGGGAGATCTTACCCGAATTCTGAACGACATCGGAATTGCCACGAAATTTGTTCACCGGGAAGTCAATAAAGCCGGACTGGCAGATATCCTGGGGTTGGAAGGCACAGAGAATGTGCAGGGGGAGCAGCAGAAGAAACTGGATGTGTATGCGAACAATCAATTCATATCTGCGCTTAAAGCAGGGGGCCAATGTGCTGCCATTGCTTCAGAGGAGAATGAGGAGGTGATTATCCTCGACAACCCGATCTCAAACAATGCGAAATACGTGGTAGCCATCGACCCGCTTGATGGTTCTTCCAATATAGAGGCGAACGTATCTATTGGAACTGTTTTTTCCATCTACAAAAGAAAGAGTCCGATCGGAAAACCGGCTGAAGAGACGGACCTGCTGCAGCCCGGAACGGATCTGGTTGCTGCCGGTTATGCCATTTACGGATCGTCCACGATGCTGGTATATACTACGGGGCATGGTGTGAACGGTTTTACACTGGATCCATCGGTAGGCCTGTTTATTTTGTCTCACCCGAATATCCATTACCCCGAACATGGAAGCATATACTCGGTGAATGAGTCAAACCGGATCTATTTCCCGGAGGGCATCAAAGCATATATCCAGTTTTGCCACGAAGATGATCCTGCCACCAAACGACCCTATATTACACGGTATATCGGATCCATGGTTGCTGATGTTCACCGGAATATCCTTCTCGGAGGTATTTTCCTATATCCCGGAACAGTGAAGAAGCCACAGGGGAAATTGAGGTTGCTCTACGAGTGCAAACCGATGGCTTTCATTGCTGAACAGGCAGGAGGCAAGGCCTCTGACGGCTCGCGCCGGATTTTGGAAATCCATCCAGATTCAGTACATCAGCGGTCGCCATTTTTTATGGGACCTTCGCAAATGGTTGATAAAATCGAAGAGTTTATCCGCTTCTTTTAGACCTTCAGGATCCAACCATATGAATCTTAATGAAGTTGGAACCTCCCGGGATGCCAGCAGGTATCCCGCCAACGATAACAATTTTATCGCCTTCCGTTGCGAGACCTCTCTCTCTCAGGGTTCGTGAAACCAGTTCGATGAGACTGTCGAACGAATTGGAGGTCTCTGAAACCAGGATGGGATTGATCCCCCAGAGGAGATTTAATCCGTGATAAACATGAAGGCTGGTAGTCATGGCATAAATGGGAGTCATGGGACGATCGGCTGCAACAAAGCGGGCGCTTCGTCCGCTGGCTGTTAAGACCACAACGCAATGAGGATTCGCGATCTTGTCAATGATGTTTGTGGCTTCGCTTAAGGCCATGATATTTTGGTTTCCAACCGCAGGGTATGTCTTAAATTGAATCTGCCCTTCTACTTCCGTAGCGATCTTGCTCATCATCTCAACAGCTTTTACGGGAAACTTTCCTGCAGCTGTCTCTCCCGAAAGCATGAGACAGTCGGTCCCATCAATGATTGCATTGGCCACATCAGATGCTTCGGCCCGGGTAGGGCGGGATTCATGCATCATGCTTTCGAGCATCTGGGTAGCTGTGATCACAGGTTTTCCCACCTTGTTGCACAGCTCGATGATCGATTTTTGAAGAAGAGGCACGCGCTCGGGACTCATCTCAACCCCGAGATCCCCCCGGGCGACCATGATTCCCTGTGCCTCTTCAATAATCTCTTCAAGATGCTTAACAGCCTGTGGCTTTTCGATCTTGGCAATCACAGGCTTTTCAACTCCCCGGCTGTTAATGAGCGACTTTAATTCTCTCACATCTGACGCATCCCGAACAAAACTCAGCGAGATCCAGTCAACATCATGCCCGATGCCAAACTCCAGGTCCATCTTGTCTTTCTCGGTAAGGGAGGGGAGTTTCAGGTCCAGGTTGGGAAAATTTACCCCTTTCCGCTGTTTGAGCGGTCCCCCTTCAATCACTTCGCAAATCACCGTTTGGCTCCGCCGAACTCCATTTTGTTCCGGGTCACCATCCACTGCAGTCACTTTCATCTCCAGCAACCCGTCATCCAGCAGCACCTGCATCCCCGGCTGTGCCTCTTCGGCTATGAACGGATAGTCGATTGGGATTTCGTCAGGAGATCCGGAATAGAGCTCTTCGGGAACCAGTTTCATCTTGGTTCCTTTGGTTAATTCCAGTTGCCCCCGGGAGAGAATGCCAACCCTGATTTTTGGCCCCTGAAGATCCTGAAGGATGGTGACAGGTTTATCAAGCTCTGCACTGATCTTCCGAAGGGTTTTGATGACCCTTGCATGGTCGTCATACGTTCCGTGTGAAAAATTCAGTCGGGCCACATCCATGCCGGCAAGGATCAGCTGACGGATCACTTCGGGCGAACTACTGGCCGGCCCGATGGTTGCTATGATTTTTGTGCGGCGCATTTTTTTTGTTTTCTTGAGGTTATGGGGTGATGGGGAAATGCGAATCAGTTGGCAGTAGGCAGTCCTCAGTTTCCAGTTTCCAGTTTCTCACGTCCCACGTCTTTCGTCCTTCGCCCTTCGTCTTTCGTCCCACGTTCCTTAAAGATCAATTTCCTTTCCCACTCCTAATTCTTTTGCCATATCGTAAACCAGCTTTGCAGTGGCGGCATCCTGGATGGCAAGTCCGTTGGATTTGAATAGGGTGATCTCATCGGCGGAGAGCCTTCCGGATAATTTTCCGGTAATGATTTCTCCCAGTTCAGCATAAAAATGCGTTTCGGTGATGGCTCCCTCCTGCATGGGGATCATGATATCTCCTGCCTCCTTGAAGCAGGCTTCCCGACTGTCGCCAACGAATTTTGATCGCTTGATGATTTCGGTGTCCAGTTCCCGGGCATTTGGTGTATGACTACCAATCCCGTTGATATGGGTTCCCGGTCTCACTGTGGCACCATCAAAGAGCGGGGTGGGTGAGCAGGTAGCCGTGATTATGATATCCGTTTCCACTGTCTGATCGACAGAACTGGATACCCCGATATCGATCCCCAGCTTTTCACTCATTTCTGTCGCAAATCTCCTGGCGGCATCACCATCTTTATCGAAAACAACAGCCTGCTTTATTTTTCTTGCTTCAGCCACTGCCCAGAGTTGAGTTTTTGCCTGAACGCCAGCCCCGAATATTCCAACAGTAAGTTCCTGCCCGTTCCTGGCCAGGTATTTTGTTGCCACACCGCTGGCAGCACCGGTTCTAACGGCAGTAAGATAACCGCCATCCATGATGCAGATCACCTCTCCTGTTTCTGGGTTTTGAAGTAACACTTTACCAACGGTGGTGGGCAGGTTGAACCTTGCCGGATTGTCTTTGTAAACAGCAACTACCTTGCAGGCAAGTGCTTTCATCTCTTTCAGGTAGGCCGGCATGTAAAGCGACAGGCCATCAGGGGATTTGATCGGGATTCTCAGGGGCAGTTCGGCGGTGCCATTCACCAGTTCAACAAATGCCTGCTCCACCACCTCCATGCAATCTTTCATAGAGAGCACCTGAATTACATCATCCCGTGTTAAAATAAGCGCCATTTTGTATATTTTTGGAGTTTAGACAAAGATGCGGACTTTTTTTTATATTTGTTTATCTTTTCACAGAGTAATTGATTAAACCCTTTTCAGAATGGAATACAAAGTTTTAAAACTTGACGTGGATCACGGCATTGCTGTAATCACCATCAATCGGCCGGAGGTCCTCAACGCGTTGAACTCCAATTTTTTTGTTGAAATGAATCATGTGCTGGATTTTCTGGAACTGGATCCGACAATCAAAGCTGTGATCCTAACCGGTGTGGACAAGGCATTTGTGGCAGGTGCGGATATTGCAGAGATGTCGGAGATGGACTACAACCATGCCAGAAGTTTTTCCTTGACGGGCCAGGACACTTTTTATCGGATCGAAAACTTCGGTACGCCTGTGATTGCAGCCATTAACGGTTTTGCACTTGGAGGTGGCTGTGAGCTGGCGATGGCCTGCGATTTCAGGATTGCCAGCAGCAAAGCGAAGTTCAGTCAGCCGGAAGTGAGCCTCGGGCTGATTCCGGGTTATGCCGGTACCCAGCGGTTGTCTCGCATTGCCGGTATATCGAATGCGTTGTACATGATTGTTTCAGGAGATATGATCACTGCCGAGGATGCCTTACGGATGGGGCTGGTGCAGAAAGTGACAGAACCGGAGGAGTTGCTCGCCGAAGCCAAGGCATTGGCCGGCCGGATCTCTACCAAAGGAGCGAAGGCTGTCAGGAAAGCCAAAGAGGTGATCCGGAAAGGGATTCATATGGACTTCCAGGAGGCTTGCAGGTATGAGGCGGAGGAGTTCGCTGCACTTTTCGGCAACGGTGAATCAGGGGAAGGAATGAAAGCTTTTTTAGAAAAACGAAAACCAAACTGGTAACAATAAACTTAAACATTATGAACTATACAGAAAGATTATCCAATGTTGCAGTGCTGGGAGCCGCTGGAAAGATGGGAAGCGGCATCCTGTTACTTACAGCCCTGGAGATGGTCGATCTCAGCCTGAAACCTGAAAACAAGGGGAAGGTATTTGTGATCCACGCCATCGATGTCTCAAGTGAAGCCCTGGTTGGGTTAATGCGTTACATCAGGGTCCAGGCACTAAAAGCTGCAGAAAAGAAAACGGTTCAGCTCAGAGCTGCTTATGCCGATCGCGAAGACCTGATTGATAACGAAGAGATTCTCAGGCAGTATGTTGACGATGTCATGCTGGCAATTCGTCCGTCTACAAACCTGGAAGTTGCTTACAACTCAACCCTGATCTTTGAAGCGATCAAGGAAGATCCCGAGTTGAAAGTGAAAATCCTCACTCAGCTTGACAAAAACAATCCTGGCAAACCCTGGTATTTTACCAATACCTCTTCCATTCCTATCACGCAGCTTGATGAAAAAGCCGGGTTGGGTGGGCGTATCATCGGTTTCCATTTCTATAATCCTCCGGCTGTTCAGAAGCTGGTTGAAGTAATCAAGAGCGCTCATACGCTTCCCGAGGTGGAAGAGTTTGCCCTGCAGTATGCCAAGAACCTTCGGAAAGTTGTCGTTCCCTCTGCCGATTTCGCGGGATTTGTAGGCAATGGCCATTTCATGAGAGATGCATTGCATGGCATCAGTGAAGCAGAGACGCTTGCCAAAGATGTCTCCTTGCCGGAAGCCATCTATATGGTCAACAAAGTAACCCAGGATTACCTGGTTCGGCCGATGGGGATTTTCCAGCTGATCGATTATGTGGGAGTGGATGTTTGTCAGTACATTATGAGTGTGATGAACCCGTTCGTGAAGGATGAAGATCTGCACAGCGATTTCCTCGATAAGCTGATCGGTCAGGGAGTTCTGGGAGGACAGTATTCTGACGGATCACAAAAAGACGGCATCCTGAAGTATGAGAAAGGAAGGCCTGTGGGTGTCTGGAACCCCGATGCCGGCAAGTATGTGATGATCACAAATTTTCAGACTTCTGGTGATACCAGACTGGGCGCATTGCCTGCCTCTTTCCAGCCCTGGAAGAGCGTTGCTTTCGCCGGAAGAAAAGAGGAGATGCTCACCGCGATGTTCAATGAGATCAAATCGATGGATACTTTCGGAGCAAAGCTGGCAAAAACATATGCCAAGCGATCGAAAGAGATCGGGCTGAAGCTGGTATCCGACAACGTGGCATTTACAGAGAAAGATGTCAATACTGTGCTTCTAACCGGCTTCTTTCATGCATATGGACCAATCAATAATTACCTGGATTAAAACACGGAGGACACAAGATGAAATTACGCAAAAAAGTATATATGGTGGCTGGCTACAACACCATCTCAATGGGTACGGGACGGAAAGAATTTCACCCGAAGAAGCCACGGCCGGGACTGGAAGAGTATATCAAAGAGGCCGGTCAGGGTGTGTTGAAACAGATCGGTGGAGCCGAAAATGTGGATGAAGCCGTGATCGGGAATTTTGCCGCAACTCGTTTTAATAAACAAGGTAATATGGCCGCTTTCATGCCATACATCGATGCCGGGTTACGCTACAAACCGGCGGTTCGGGTTGAGGGTGCATGCGGGTCCGGCGCTCTTGCCCTGGCAACGGGCATCCGATCGGTATTGGCTGAGACCGCCGACGTTGTGCTGGTTATGGGTGTGGAAGTTCAAAATACCGTAAAGGCTATCTATGGCGCTGATATTCTGGCTGCTGCAGGATGGGCGAAAGACCGCAAACAGGGACATGCTTATTATTTCCCTGGAAAATTCAGTGATCGGGCAAAAGCCTATCAGGAGAAATTTGGGAAAGATAAACCCCGTGAAGCCATGGCGCAGTGGTATGTAAATGCCATTGAAAATGCACGTCTTTGCCCCACAGCTCAGGAGTATCACAACGTGTCTGATGAACTTCAGGCTTGCGGGATGATGAATCCGAACCCACGGGGCTTTGTTGATAGCCTGAATGTATATGATTGTTCCAAGGTCTCCGACGGAGCCTCTGCTATTGCTGTGGTCTCTGAAGAGGGCCTGAAGCGGGTCGGGATTCCAAAGAGTGAAGCGATAGAGGTGATTGGAATGGGTCAGGCTGAAGATGATATCACCAAAGCCCCTGACGATCCCACAATTCTTGCTACGACCAGAGAGGCTGTAAGAAAGGCGCTGGAATCGGCAGGGATTACCAAAGAGCAGCTGGGTACTGTTGAGTGTCACGATTGTTTCAGCATTGCCGGCATCCTGGCCGTTGAAGCCATTGGTTTAGCCCCTCACGGCGGCGGAGCCGAATTTATCCTGCAGGGAAATACCAAGCGAACTGGAATGATTCCATTTAACACTACGGGTGGCCTGGTTGGCTGGGGACACCCGACCGGAGCCACAGGCGTTCACCAGGCTATCACGATATGGGAACAGCTTACCGGTAAAGCTGGGGATTCACAAATTCCTATCTCCCACAATCGGCCTTACGGATTAACTATCAACATGGGGGGAGACGATAAATCCCTGGTTTCAATCGTCTTCAAACGGGCTGAATGAACCAAATCACCCGTCTGTTCGGTATCCGTTATCCGGTAATACAAGCCGGAATGATCTGGTGTAGCGGATGGAGATTGGCTGCGGCCGTCAGCAATGCTGGCGGCCTTGGCCTGATTGGATCCGGCTCCATGTCTCCGGATCTTCTTCAGGAACAGGTCAGGAAATGCAAAATGGCTACTGACAAGCCGTTTGGTGTCAATGTTCCCCTGATGTATGAGAGGAATGACGAAAAGTTCAGGATCCTGGAAGAGGAAGGGGTACGGATTGTGTTCACCTCTGCCGGAAATCCAGCCACCTGGACAAAATATTTACATGAAATAGGCTTCACTGTTGTTCATGTAGTTGCAAATACTAAATTTGCGATCAAATGCCAGGATGCAGGGGTAGATGCGATTGTTGCCGAAGGCTTTGAAGCGGGCGGGCATAATGGAAAAGAGGAAACCACTACTATGGTGTTGATACCTCAGATCCGTGAAGCTGTAAATCTTCCGCTCATCGCAGCAGGTGGGATCTCATCAGGGAAAGCAATGCTTGCCGCCTTTGCACTGGGAGCTGAAGGAGTTCAGGTTGGCAGCCGGTTTGTTGCTACACCCGAATCTTCCGCTCACCCGGCATTTAAGCAGATGATCCTTGAGGCATCCGATGGAGATACCATGCTGGCATTAAAGCAGATCGGTTCTGTCAGGCTGCTGAAGAACAAGTTCTATCGTGAAGTACTTGACGTGGAGGGCAGAGGAGGGTCTGCAGAGGAGCTTGTTGAACTGCTTGGGAAAGGCAGGGCGAAAAAAGGCATGCTGGACGGTGATACGGAGGAGGGGGAACTGGAAATTGGGCAGGTATCCGGATTGATAAGAGAATTGAAGCCTGCAGGTGAAATTGTTGAAGAGATCATGAAGGAGTTCATGGATACACAAAAAGAGCTGACTAAAAACTATTTTAATACCTGGAAACCTCAATGCTAAACTTTGATTTTACCGAAGAACAACTGATGATTCGTCAGGCTGCCCGTGATTTTGCCGAACGTGAGCTGCTCCCTGATGTGCTCGAACGTGATGAAAAAGGCATCCTGGCAACCAGGCAGATAAAGTTGTTGGGCGAATTGGGTTTTTTCGGATTGATGGTTGATCCAAAGTATAGCGGTGTGGGAATGGATACGATAGCCTACATCCTGGCCATCGAGGAGATATCTAGAATTGATGCCTCCGTAGCCGTGCTGATGTCGGTACATAATTCGCTGGTGAATAATCCCATAGAACAGTTTGGGACTGATGCTCAGAAGGAACAATACCTGCCAAAGATGGCAACAGGGGAGAATCTGGGCGCTTTTCTCCTCTCAGAACCGGAAGCAGGTTCGGATGCTACCATGCAGCGGACCCAAGCTATTGACATGGGTGATCATTACCTCGTAAACGGTACGAAGAACTGGATCTCAAATGCCAGTTGTGCCGATATATACTTGCTGATTGCCCAGACGAACCCCGAGAAAAGGAATAAGGGCATCAATGCAATTATTGTCGAGAAAGATACCCCAGGCATCACGTTGGGTCCTCATGAGGATAAGATGGGGATGCGCAGTTCCGACACCCATTCGGTTATGTTTATGGATGTCAAAGTACCAAAAGAGAACCGTCTTGGTGAAGATGGAGAGGGGTTTAAAATTGCCATGAAGATCCTGAATTCGGGACGGATCGGGATTGCTTCACAGGCATTGGGAATTGCCATGGGAGCCTTTGACCGAGCTGTTCAGTATGCCAGGGAGAGGAAGGCATTTGGTAAGGAGATAGGGCACCACCAGGCGATTGCCTTCAAAATTTCCGATATGGCCGTTAAGATTGAAACTGCTCAACTGTTGCTGCTCAAAGCCGGCTGGTTGAAAGACAATCACAAGGAATATACGATCGCAGCAGCTATGGCTAAGCAATATTGCGCAGATATAGCCATGGAGGTGACTACACAGGCTGTACAGATCCACGGCGGATACGGGTATGTCAAAGAGTACCATGTGGAGAGGCTAATGAGGGAGGCCAAGCTGACCCAGATCTACGAGGGGACTTCAGAGATACAGAAGATTATTATTTCAAGGGCAATACTGAACGAATGAAAATCATATGATGATGCGAGGTGATATTAATTGGCAGGGAAGGAACATCCTGATTGTTGAAGATGATCAGATCTGCTTTAGCTATCTCGATGTATTGCTAAAGCCTACACGGGTGACAATCTTCCATGCCCTTGAAGGGCAGCAGGCAGTCAATCTCTGCAATGCTCATCCCGAACTCGATATGGTGCTGATGGATGTGAGGTTGCCGGGCATGAACGGATTGGATGCCACGCGCAAAATAACTTCTTTCCGGAACGACTTACCGGTCATCGCTCAAACTGCCTATGCGTCGGACGATGATAAGGCAGCTGCCTTATCTGCAGGATGCTGGGATTTTATTGCCAAACCGATCCCGGCGAATGATATGATCCAGATGATAAAGAAATATCTTGAAAGAGAGGTTCAAAGTCGTCCCCATTAATGCACCTCTTTTAACTTCTATCTTCGTACTTCTGACTTCCAACCGTGGGATGTACTGGATTCGAACCAGTGACCCCCGCCCTGTCAAGGCGATGCTCTAAACCAACTGAGCTAACATCCCAAAACGATTGCAAATTTAAGAAAGTTTTTATTTATTCGATCACTTGATCACTGGATCACCGGATAAGAGATTCTATGAAGATTCTCATATTTTCCTACTTTTGTTGGCTAATTATAAAAGATCAAGGTATGTTACTAAAAGTAGGAAAATATTTACTCATGTTCCTGTTCGCTTCACTTTGTAGTTCAGGATTTTCTCAGGTTGATAATCAGAAGATTACGCTAGAAGACGTATTCAAGAAGCGAACCTTTTCGTCGCGGGGTGTTTATGGGATGCAACCAATGATGGATGGCAGGTACTTCTCTCAGGTGAAGAATGACAGTCTGAATGTGTATGATTACGCAACCGGCGACTATGTTCAGACAATCGTAACCTCTGCAGAGTTGATTCCTGCCGGAGATACCACTCCCGTTCCGATCTCCAGCTACGAATTCAGTGAAAATGAAGCGAGAATTCTTTTCACAGCTGAAGAAGAGGCGATCTACCGTCACTCAACCAAAGCATACTATTATATATATGATATTGAAACCGGGAAGCTGGTCCCGTTATCATCCGGAGAAAAACAACGATTGGCCACATTTTCGCCTGATGGTAACAAAGTCGCATTTGTGCGTGACAACAACATCTTCATCCGGGATCTGGGATCCGGGATCTGGGATCCGGGCAACACCGGAGGGCAGGGTGACGATACCAACCGCGACCCGGTATTCACTTCCGAAATGCAAATCACTACAGATGGCCGGTTCAACGAAATCATTAACGGAGCCACAGACTGGGTGTATGAAGAAGAGTTTGGATTCACCAAGGCATTTTTCTGGTCGTCTGACAGCAGGAAGATTGCATACTACAGGTTTGACGAGAATCGTGTGAAAGAATATAAGCTGGAATATTACGGCGACATATATCCGGAAGTCTATACCTACAAGTACCCCAAAGCCGGGGAGGATAATTCGCTGATTGCAATAAAAATTTACAACCTTGAAACGGGCGAGACTGTTCCGGTTGATATTGGCGAGGAGACTGACATCTATATCCCAAGGATTAAATGGACCATGAATCCCAATTCCCTGGCACTGTACCGGATGAACCGACACCAGAACAAACTGGAGCTGATGCTGGCAGATGCTGTCAATGGTGCTTCAACGGTAATCCTGACAGAGAATAACCCATGGTACATTGACATTACCGACGACTGGACATTTTTAAAGGATGGAAAGTCGGTGCTCCTGACCAGTGAAAAGGATGGATACAGTCATCTTTATTTATATACCCTCAATGGAAACCTGGTCAGGCAGTTAACATCCGGAAACTGGGAAGTGACTGCATTGTATGGTGTGGATGAAGAGAATGGACTTGTCTATTTTCAGTCGGACAAGTCATCCCCTCTAAACCGGGAAGTGAATGTAGTGGATATCGATGGGGATCATTTGAAAACATTATCCGTGAAAGAGGGATATAACCGGGCACAGTTCAATTCGGATTATTCCTATTATATAAACAACTGGTCTGATATCAACACACCTCCTGTCATTGCGTTAAACAATTCAGACGGAGAAGAGGTGAGGTTGTTGCAGGACAATGAAAAGTTGAGGGACAAAATGACGGAGTACGATTTCGCTAAGGTTGAGTTTTTTGCGTTTACCACGGATGACGGGATGGCTCTTAACGGATGGATGCTGAAGCCTGCTGATTTCGACAGGGATAAAAAATATCCCGTACTTTTTACGATATACGGAGGCCCCGGATCCCAGACCGTTGCAAACAGATGGGGTGCAGCCAGCTCATGGAACCAGCTCATGGCGCAGCATGGGATTATTGTGGTTTCGGTCGACAACCGGGGTACGGGTGCCCGTGGCCAGGAGTTTAAGAAGTGTACCTACCTTGAGCTTGGCAAGTTTGAAACGCTGGATCAGATTGAGGCTGCCAAATATCTTGGCTCATTACCGTATGTAGATAAAAACCGTATAGGGATGTGGGGCTGGAGTTTTGGGGGATACCTCACACTCTCATGCCTGACCAAGGGGGCCGATTACTTCAGTATGGGGGTTGCCGTTGCTCCCGTAACCAACTGGAAATATTACGACAACATTTATACGGAACGGTTTATGCGAACTCCCAGAGAGAATGACAAGGGGTATGAGGATAACTCACCGGTAAACCATGCGGAGAAGTTGAAAGGAAAAATCCTGATCATCCATGGGATGGCCGACGACAACGTGCATGCCCAGAACACGTACGATATGATTACGGCACTGGTAGCAGCAGACAAGCAGTTTGATCTGCAGGTATATCCAAACAGCAACCACGGGATATACTCGGGAAGGAATACCACCTGGCACAATTACAGCAGGATGACAAAGTTTATCCTCGACAACCTTTAACCCCTCCCCAATCCTCCTCCTGATGGGGAGGGAGTAAGGCCCCTTCAGGAGATTTAGGTTTTTTTTTGTATTTTATATTTTTCCTGCTATCTTTGCAGCCCTTTTTAAGAGTAATTAGTTCATCAAAACAAGAAAGAGAGCATAATAGCATGATTGTAGTACCTGTAAAAGAAGGCGAAAATATCGACCGCGCGCTGAAGAAACTCAAGCGTAAATTTGAAAAAACAGGCGTTGTGAGAGAGGTACGGGAACGTCAGAAATTCACCAAGCCATCAATCAAACGCAGGGAAGAGATCCAGAAAGCTGTATACATCCAGAAGCTTCATCAGGAAGAGAACTAAAAGCGGATTTTGTAAGAAGAAATTTTGACCCGGGTAAATATTATCGTATATTTATCCGGTGAATGGGTGAGCCCTTCAATTTTTCTTCTTATTTTTTTGGCTGTGGTGAAGGAGATGTTTATTGAATATATCAAGTATGAGAAGCGGTATTCGCCTCATACTGTCGCAGCCTACCAGAATGACCTTTCACAATTTTTCGATTTTTTAGAGCAACAATATGATCTCCGGGATATAGACGTGGTTGATCATATGATTGTTCGTTCATGGCTTGTATTCCTAATGGGGCAGGGTGTGAGCGAGCGGAGCGTCAACCGGAAGATGACCACCCTGAAATCGTTTTACCGTTTTCTTGTGAAAGCGGGCAAGGTGGATGCTAATCCGATGAATCGATTAACCTCTTTGAAAACCAGTAAACGACTTCCGGTTTATTTGGAACAGGATCGGATTGATCTGCTGTTTCAGCAGTTGGATTATGGAGATGGGTTTCCGGCGTTGAGGAACCGGATGATTCTTGAGTTGCTTTATTCGACAGGCATGCGTTTGTCGGAATTGATTCATCTCCATGATTATGACGTGGACTTGAAACATGCCAGTTTGAAAGTTCTCGGAAAGCGTAATAAAGAGCGAATTATCCCGTTAGGAATAACAGTAGGAGAGGTATTGAAGCAATACCTGGATTTGAAGATGGAATTGTTTCCAGGCCAGGCCTGGCTTATTCTTACTGACAAAGGGGCACAGATTTATCCAAAGATGGTATATCGTATTGTAAATCAAGCCATCGCACAGGTTTCAACCATAACAAGGAGAAGTCCTCACGTGCTCAGGCATACTTTTGCAACACATCTACTAAATAATGGAGCAGAACTGAATGCCGTAAAAGAGCTGCTGGGTCATAGCAGCCTGGCAGCCACTCAGATTTACACCCACAATGAGATTGAAAAATTGAAACGAATCTATCAACAAGCTCATCCAAAAGCATAATTTAAAAAGGAGGTGTTATGAACATGATTATTAACTCTGTACATTTTAAAGCCGACAAAAGGCTGGAAACCTATGTGAAAGAGAAGCTGGACAAACTTCCGGCCTTATTCGATGGAGTTATTGGCGCTGAAGTTAAATTGAAGCTGGATAACAATGATGTGCCTGAAAACAAAATTGTAGAGATCAGATTGATGGTAAAAGGGAATGATTTGTTTGTCGTAAAGGAGGCCAAGACTTTTGAAGAGGCAATATCTTTATCC
>JACZJJ010000063.1 GCA_014860625.1 Bacteroidales bacterium
GGCTCAGGGCACAGGGCACAGAGCTCAGGGCACAGGGCACAGAGCCTGGGGCACCGGATCCTGGATCCCGGATCCCGGATCTCGTTGCCAGCTGTTACGCCGCCATGGACGACGACTTCAACAGCCCGATAGTGATTGCCACCCTCTTTGAAGCAGTCAGGATCATCAATGCTGTCAAGGAGGGAAAAGAGACTCTGATAAACGAAGAGTTGACCCAACTGCAAGATCTGTTTCAAACATTTATCTCTGATATTCTGGCTCTTGGCAATGAATCCTCCGGCGATCAGTCAGAAAGTGTTGAAGGACTGATGAACTTGATTATCGATCTTCGGCAGGATGCCAGATCGCGTAAGGATTGGGCCGGTTCCGACAGGATAAGGGATGAGCTGGGGAAACTGGGAATTGTGGTGAAAGATACGAAAGAGGGAGCGAAGTGGGAGAGGGAAGTGTAAGTGGGAAGGTAGGAAAGTAATATAATAATCATATGATGAAAAAGTTAAACAAAATATTTCTAGCAGTTCTGGCAGTTGGACTTTTAGCCGGATGCCAGACAAAACAAAAACAGATGAAAGAAGAACTGGTTGAATTTATAAGAAAGCACGATTCAGTTGTCGTCCCCCTTTCGAGAGAGACGAACCTGGCATACTGGCAGGCAGCCATCACAGGATCTGAAGAGGACTTTAACAAAGCACAGGAGTTTCAGCTGAAAATGGTTGAGATCTTTTCCGATACAACCGCGTTGGAAACCCTCCAGAAGATCAAGGTATCGGGATTGGTGAACGACACCCTTCTTTCCCGCCAGCTGGACCTCTTGTACAACCAGTTTTTAATGGCCAAAGCGGATACTTCAAAACTGAATGAAATCGTAAAAATGGAGACGAAAATTGAACGGGAGTTTTCGATCTTCAGGACCCAGGTTGACGGGAAAGAGCTCACTGACAATGATGTGGAGGAGATTCTCAGAAGTTCCAGGAATGTAAACCAGCAGAAGAAGGCATGGATGGCCCAGAAGAAGATCGGACAGGTGGTGGCCGACGATGTGATCAAACTTGTTATCCTTCGGAATGAAGTGGCAAAAGATATGGGATTTAAAAATTACCATCAGATGCAACTCATTCTCGGAGAACAGGATCCACGGGTTATCACGGATTTATTCAACGAACTTGATACCCTTACCAAGGGAGTTTATGCTGAAGTGAAAGATGATATAGACAACTATTTTGTCAACTACTATAATCTGAAAAGCAAGGAAGACCTGATGCCATGGAACTACCAGAACCGGTTTTTCCAGGAGGCCCCCAGGATTTATGATGTCGACCTCTCTTCCTATTATGCCGGTAAAAACCTGGAATCGCTTACTGCAGCCTACTACTATGGCATCGGGCTGCCAATTGATGACATGCTGAAAAACAGCGACCTTTACGAGAAAGAGGGCAAAAACCAACATGCATTTTGCATCAACATCGACAAGTTGGATGATGTGAGGGTGCTCTGCAACATTAAATCCAACTCCTATTGGATGAACACGATGCTGCATGAATACGGCCATGCGGTATACGATTACAACATCGACCATTCGTTACCATTCATCCTTCGTGAACCCGCACACACCTTTACAACGGAAGCCATTGCCATGCTTTTCGGCAGGCAGGCATCCAGCCCCCAGTGGCTGCACGACATGGTGGGGATCAGTGAAGAGGAGAAAATGAAGATTGCTGAAAACTGTTTCAAGACCCTTCGCCTTGAGCAACTTGTTTTCTCCCGCTGGTCGCAGGTCATGTACCGGTTTGAAAAAGCGATGTATGAGGATCCTGAGCAGGATCTGAATACGGTTTGGTGGGACCTGGTCGAAGAGTACCAGCTGATGAAACGTCCACCCGACCGCAACGAGCCCGACTGGGCCACTAAGATCCATATGGCTCTTTTCCCTTGCTATTACCACAACTATCTGTTGGGAGAGTTACTGGCATCGCAACTCTATTATCATATTGTGGCAAATGTGCTGCAGTCTGATGATTTTAAATTCCAGAGTTTTGTGAACAACAAGGAGGTTGGGGATTACCTGAAGGCCAATGTCTTTGCAATGGGCTCCAAATATTACTGGAATGATATGATTGAAAAGGCTACCGGAGAGAAACTTACAGCAACGTATTACGCAAAACAGTTTGTGGAATAACGTTACCATTACCGAATTGTTTATTCATTTTCGCCACCTTGTTTTTGGGGTTTGCTTCAAGTATTTGAAAGATGAAGAAAAGGCGAAAGATGCCGTCATGAGCATCTTTGAAAAACTCCTTTCTAACCCTCCCGAAGAGGAGATACGCAATATAAAAAACTGGCTCTATACGATCTCCAAAAATCATTGTCTGCTGATTCTGAGGCATGAGGGAACGGAGAAACGCTACAAAGCAAACAAAGCACGGGAACTTGAGGCGGAAATTATGGAATTTCCCTCTGGAGAGTATCCTGATAACGCTTCCTTTCAAACGATTTCTGAACAAAGGCTTCATCAGGCAGTAGACCGGTTAAAAAAGGAGCAACGAATCTGCATCATATCATTCTATTTTGAAGATTATTCGTATCAGGAGATCGTGGATCATACAGGTTATTCATACGACAAAGTGAAGAGCTATATTCAGAATGGAAAGCGTAACTTAAAAATCATGCTAGAAGATGTCAACGATCGATAATTGTCTTTCCGGGGAGATCATCCTGCAATACCTGAAAGGAGAGCTCAGTCCCGACATGCTGGTATTGACAGAAGCTCATCTGGCCGACTGCGAGTTGTGTGAAGCGGCGGTTGAAGGCATCCGGATGTTCCTGGCTGATCATTCTGAAGAGAGGCTCAGCAGCAGCATGCTTGAACTTTCGAATCGCATTCAGGAAAGAGCGGATCGCGAACCTTCCGGCAGAAGTAAGGAGATGAGGATTGAAGGTGCTGATGAAAATGTACCCGGGGAGAATCGGTTCAAAACACGCAGATTGTGGATCACCCTGGGTGTTGCTGCTTCCATTCTCATCCTGGTGGGATTCGGATCTGTCGTCAGCCACATGGTCCGGCAGCGGAACCTTCAGATTGCTCAGGCAGAGGTGCAGAAGAGAGAAGAGCGGAAGGTTGACCGTACAGCTGTTCAATACCTGCCTTCGCCGAAGGATCAGATCTTTAATGAAGTGGAAGAGTCACCGGCATTCCCGGGAGGAGATGAAGCGTTGATTAAATTTTTGGCAGAGAACATCTCCTGTCCGGAGAGTCCTGACGGGTTAACCACAAATTCAAGCCTGTTTGTTCATTTTGTGGTGGAAGAAGATGGCTCTGTCAGCAATGTAAAACTGGTTCGGGAGAAAGGAAATGGATGTGGCGAAGAGGCAATCCGCGGAATCGAATCGATGCCAAGATGGAGACCCGGGAAGCAGGATGGCGCTACTGTTCGGGTGGGATATATCCTGATGCTGAAATTTTCCTGACGATTGTTCCAAAACCGCTGTGATCAGTTGCTTTGGTTTATCCGGTTGATTTCACCAGGAAGTAGTTTTTCTTCCCTTTCTGTACAAGGATGTAAGTCTCCTGCAACAGGTCGTTCAATCCCACAACATACTCTTCCGTCACTTTGTGCTTGTTGATGGACATGCCGTTATCTTTCAGCATCCTTCTGGCTTCTCCTTTCGATGGAAAAATACCGGTAAAGTCGGTCAGAAAATCAACCACAGAAATGGTTTTCTCTAGTTCGCTCTTCGCTATTTCACTTTGCGGAACACCTTCAAAAACAGAAAGAAGCATATAAACCGGAAGCTTGGTGAGGGTTTCCGTGGTGCCTTTCCCAAACAGGATCTCGGATGCTTCGAGGGCAGCCATGTAGTCTGCTTCTGAATGAACCCTGATGGTGATCTCTTTTGCAAGAGCTTTCTGGAGTATTCTGTTATGAGGCGCCGGATGATGTTCTTTGACCAAAAGATCAATCTCCTCGCGTGTGAGCAGGGTGAACTTTTTGACGTATTCTGCCGCATCTCCATCAGATGTATTCAGCCAGAACTGATAAAATTTATACGGAGAGGTTTTTGCCGGATCGAGCCAAATGTTCCCCTCTTCTGTTTTGCCAAATTTACCTCCGTCGGCTTTGGTAATCAACGGGCAGGTAAGGGCGAAGGCGTCACCACCCAGCTTTCGACGGATCAATTCAGTCCCGGTCAGGATATTACCCCACTGATCTGATCCGCCCATCTGGAGTTTTACCTGTTTGTTTTCAAACAACCAGCAATAATCGTAACCCTGCACCAGTTGGTAGGAAAATTCGGTAAATGAGATTCCCGAACCTGATTCCATGCGGTTTTTTACTGAATCTTTCGCCACCATGTAATTGACTGTGATGTGCTTGCCGACCTCTCTGAGAAAATCAAGAAATCCAAATTGGCTTGTCCAGTCATAGTTGTTGACCATTTCAGCAGAATTCTCTGCGTGATCAAAGGAGAGGAACTTCTCCAGCTGGCGCTGAATACATCGTTGGTTATAGCGTAATGTGTTTTCATCGAGAAGTACCCGCTCTTCGGATTTTCCGGAGGGATCTCCAATCATCCCGGTTGCACCGCCTACTAGCGCAAAAGGCTTGTGCCCCGACCGTTGAAGATGAACCAGCATCATGATGGCAGCCAGGTTTCCGATATGGAGTGAATCGGAGGTGGGGTCAAAGCCAATGTAGGCGCGGGTCATCTCTTTGGCCAGATGCTCCTCTGTTCCCGGAGTAATGTCGTGGATCATTCCACGCCAGCGTAATTCCTCAATGAAGTTCATGCGAATGAGTTTTCACAAAAATAGAAAAATTCAACTTATTGCTTTACGGCCCTGAGGACCTGTTGTCCGGATGTGCTGATGATTCGAACGATATAAAGACCGGTTGGCAATGGACTAAAATCGTTCAGCAAAGCAGCTGAAGAACCGTTCATGACAAGATTTCGCTGGCAGATGATCTGACCTGTAATGGTAAGAACCGCCACAGAGACCTCTTCCTCCTGCAGGAGGTTGTTTTTCAGCCAGGGTGCACTTGTAAAAGGCACAGGAAACAGGGCATAGGAGGGTTCCGCTTCAATTCCTTCCGGAGAGGCGGTAATTACAAACAGGGCGTGCAAAAAGTTAGGGATTCCATAGCCGTAAAGCATATCCGGTGCAGATGCCAGTGAAGCAGTATTTCTGACGGCATCCCGAAGTTCCTGAGCGGTATAGTCGGGAGCTGATTGCCAAAGGCATGCCATTGCACCAGCCATAATGGGTGAGGAAAAAGAAGTTCCGTTACCTGTGGCTACCCCTCCCCATGGAGCAACGATTGCCGCATCCTGTCCCTGAGCCATAACATCAGGTTTGATTCTGCCATCGGATGTTGGACCTGTAGAGCTGAAAGAGGCGTACAATCCCGCTGCATTTACTGCTCCGATGGAGAATACACTGTCGCCGTCGGCAGGAGCTCCGATGTACTGCCAGGAAGAACCACCGGAGTTCCCGGCACTGTTCACCACCATCATGCCGCAACTGGTTGCCAGGTCAGCGGCACGGGTAACGGGTGTGGTATTGCCATCCATATCGGCATAGGTGTGATCGTAAACAGGATTGTCAAAGGTGGTGTATCCCAGGGATGAGTTGATGACATCGGCACCCACACTGTCGGCAAATTCAGCTCCGGCAGCCCAGTTGTACTCTTCGATGAGTGCCTCGTATTCACCAACCTCTGTATGGATCAGCCAGAAAGAGGCGTGAGGTGCAGTGCCTACCATCTCTCCCGGAAGGTTGGCTCCAATGGTTGAAAGCACCATCATGCCATGGGTGTGCATATCATCTCCGAACACGTTGCTACCGGGGATATTGAAATCGCGGGTTCCGAGGATCTGGTTGTTGAGCCACAAGCTGTCAAAAGCCGAGATCTGGTCTACATGAAAAAAGCCGGCATCCAGGATGGCAATCATCATGCCTTCCCCGGTGTAACCAAGATCGTGAAGGCCGTCGAGGGAAAGCATATGTGTTTGGTTGTAGGCAAGGCCGTAATCAAGACTTCCGGTCGACTTGGTTGATACAAGAGAGAGCGGTTTTTGCACGGCATAGGGAGGAATCCCGTCAAATTTGTTCACACCGGATACTCCTCTACCTGATCCGGCGTTTTTGGAAAGCACCTGGTCAATATGGTCTACAAAAGGGAGGGCTTCAATGGAAGCCAAAACAATCGGGTCGTTTGTGTTGACAACAACGGCATTGAACCATTTAAGAGAATATACAACCGGGGCCCCGGTGGCTCTAATTTGATCAACATAAGAAGGTGTTACGGGAAGGTCTTTTGCATCGAGTGCAATGTTTGCGTTGGTCCTGCGGTCAAGAGAGCGCTGCGTAAGAAAGGCTGTTGGATCAGAAAGGGTATATGGGTTGTTGTTTTTATCGGTTAAAAACACCACATGCTTTTGTTCCTGGGCATGGAGAGTGTAGGCAAACAAGAATGTAACCAGTAGAATGGACAGTTGTTTCATCAGGTTGTTTTTTTTGCAAAGGTACGGTTTATTTTGGCCCCAAATTAAAAATCAGCGTCCCACCTTTCAGAAGCTCAGCATGTTCAAGAAAAGGGGCATCCAGGTTTACACCGTTGAATTCAACAGATTGGATGTAAATATCCTCTTCATGCTGACGGTTGACTTTCAGGATCAGCGTTTTTCCTTTTCCCAGAGAAATGGATGCTTCACGAACCATCGGACTTCCAATGGCATATTGGGTGGTGCCGGGACAAACGGGATAAAATCCAAGGGCAGAGAAGATATACCAGGCACTCATCTGGCCGCAGTCGTCGTTGCCGCAAAGTCCGTCCGATGCGTTGCGGTACATCGTTTGGCAGATCTGTTGCACACGTTCCTGGGTTTTCCAGGGTTGTGAGGTCCAGTTGTACAGATAGGGGACGTGATGACTCGGCTCATTTCCGTGCACGTAGTTTCCGATCAGGCCAACTCGTGTGACATCTTCGGTTTCAGCAAAATGTGCATCATCGAGGTGCATGGTAAAGAGAGAATCGAGGTGCTGGATGAAACGGTCCTCTCCTCCCATCAGCTGAATCATCGCAGGAACATCCTGCGGGATGTAATAGGAATAGTTCCAGGAGTTCCCTTCAATGAAGCCCTGACCGTGGGTGTTTAAAGGATCAAACGGTTCTTTCCAGGAACCGTCACTGTTCCTGGGCCTGACAAATCCAACTGTCGTATCAAACACATTCCTGAAATTCTCCGACCGTTTCATGAACACCTCCCCCTTGCCAAATGCATAGAGTTTTACCATATCGGTGACCATTCCCTTTTTCGCCACGGCGTCAGACAGCTGGGCCAGCGTAAAATCATCGTACGCATACTCCAGGGTGATGGATGCCGAGTTGGAAATTTTGTCTTCGGGTACGAACCCGAGCTCCATGTACTCGGTCACACCCGTATAATGTTTGTTGGTAGCTGTGGTGATGCACGCATTCAATGCTTTGGAAGCATCAAATCCCCGGATGCCTTTCACCATGGCATCTGCAATGACGGGTACACCATGATATCCTATCATGCACCAGTTTTCATTCCCGTGATGAGACCAAACCGGCAGCATCTTTTCCGGACTCTGGTCGAAATGGGCCAGCATGGAATTAACCATGTCGGAGGTACGGGCAGGATACATCAGGGTGAGGAAAGGGTGAAGAGCCCGGTAAGTGTCCCAGAGAGAGAAGACTGTGTAGTTTGTAAACCCATAGGCCTGATGCACATCGGTGTCGATTCCCCGGTATTTCCCGCTTACATCCTGGTAGATGGAGGGATGGATCAGCGTGTGGTAAAGAGCGGTATAAAAGATCACCTTTTGCTCTTCCGAAGCCTCAATCCGGATTCGTTGCAGCTCTCCTTCCCAGGCTCTGTTTGCTTTTCTTCTCGTGGCATCAAAATCCCAGGAAGGGATCTCAGCTCTCAGGTTGTCCAGGGCGCCTGCCATAGAAACTGCCGACAGGCCTACTTTTACAAGGATCTCTTCGCCGGATGCCGTGGAGAAATCGAAATGTGCCCTGATTTTCTTCCCTGCCAGTTCGGGGAAATTATCCTGCTGATTGAATTTTCGCCAGAAGCCTTTGTAACTGAGCGGATCTTCGTCCTGAAATCCATAGCTGGTAAACGATTTCGAAAACGCCATGGCGAAATAGATATACCGGGTGCGACCCCATCCGCTCGTAATCCGGTATCCGGTAACGAGGGAGTCGCTGATAACCTTGATATAGGCCCAGCGTACTTTACCATTATAATTATAGATCCCGTGATCCAGGTCAAGGATGATATGCGAAGAGTCACTTTTTGGGAATGTATAACGGTGGAATCCACAGCGGATAGTTGCGGTCAATTCTACATCTATCCCAGGTTCATCCAAATGTACGCGATAGAAGCCAGGGGCGGCCATTTCCGAACTTTTATCATAGGATGAACGATACCCGGATGCCGGATTACCCGACACTCCCGGATTGAGTTGAAGGTTGCCTACTATTGGCATCAGCAGGATGTCGCCAAGGTCGGAGTGCCCCGTTCCACTGAAATGGGTGTGGCTGAAACCTACAATGGTAGGATCATCGTATTGGTACCCGGCGCAATAGCGGTAAACCTCCGGATTGTATTTCCCATTGATGGAAAAGGGAATGGTGTCGGTGTCGGGGCTCAACTGGACAAATCCGAAGGGGACAACAGCTCCCGGAAAGGTATGGCCCATCTCCTGCGTGCCGATGAAGGGATTGACATAGCGGGTGAGGGAGTCGGGGTGCTGGGCGAAGGAGGAGAGAATAAAAAATAGCGAGGAGATGATTAACAAATTTATTTTCATGGTACAAATATATAATTTGAATGGGGCGGTTCAACTGTTGTTTTTATTGTAGGGGCAGGTTCTGAACCTGCCCCTACTCTGATCGTAAAATACTGTTAAAAATGCACAAATATTTCTCGATATACGTTTCCTTCTGTTTTGATTTGTACTGCATGATATACCTGGGGTGTTCGAGAGGGATGATTCGTTGAAAGAACTTCTGTTCAGCATTGAGGGATTTCAGATAGTTGTAGTTTTTACCGGTCCCCCAGCAAATACAGGTTTTTCGATCAAGGGGTAAGGACAAAAGCCGTTGAAGCTCCGAAATAATGAATGGTGTAACGAGTTTCATGAAGGGGGTCTCGTCGTAGTAGTTGAAGTTGATCCAGTTTCCTTTTTCATTTTCTTTCAGAAATCCAAGAGGACAAACCGATCCGATAAAAAACTCCTTGTAGAACTTTTCTGGTCCTCCGAAAGCATCGATTACTTCATAGACAAACACGGATGAAGGTTCATGCGTTACCGGGATGGTGGATTTTATCCCGCAAACATCCGACAACCGTTTTGTGTCTGTAAAAGGAATTCCTGTTGCGCCGGCTCCCAGCCTGCCGGGATTGATAGCTAAGATTACGTTTCGAGGATCGTTATCGAGATAGTATTTTTGATAGAACTGATGTACGATCTTCCTGATATCAGGCTCCAAATAGGGATTCATAACCCTGATCCCTTCCGGTAAGCGGAGATCAAGGTTTAGAGAGAAAAGGAAATCTTCGATCTGACTGGCGAGGCTCATCGTTTGGGTAATAGGTGTAAAAATAGCTATTTTATTACGTATCTTTGCAATCCCATCCCCAACATCATCCCATGACGCTTCCAAGGTTGTTTTCAGAGACCGTACGAAACTTCGGTCTGCGCCCGGCGCTGGCATTTACCGGACAAACTCCAATCACATACAAGGATTTGGAGGAGCAAATTAACGCAGTTATCTGCCGCCTGGAAGCCATAGGAATTGAGCATGGCGATAAAGTGGCTATCCTCGCCACGAGTTCACCCAACTGGGCTGTATGCTACTATGCCATCACATTTATGGGTGCTGTGGCAGTTCCGATACTGCCTGATTTTCATGAAACGGAAATCGAAAATATCATTGTCCATTCGGAGAGCAAAGCACTTTTTTATTCCTCAGGCCTGAAGGCAAAGATCAAACCTTCGGTGGAAGAGATGATGCCAAACCGGATCCTGATTGACAACATCACTGCGGATTCGGCGGTTAAAGATGTTGCGTCAGACAAGCTGGCGAATGAACCCCGGAAGGATTACACTGTCGAGGAGAATGATCTTGCCGCAATTATTTATACGTCAGGGACTACCGGAAAATCAAAAGGGGTGATGCTGTCGCACAAGAATATCTGCTTCACCGCTCAGAAAGGAAGCAAAATCATCCCGATTTACGATACAGACCGTTTCCTTTCGGTGCTGCCGCTGTCCCACTCCTATGAAAATACGATTGGACTTATCCTCCCCATGATCAACGGAGCATGTGTCTATTATCTTGGCGGACTTCCCACTCCCTCCATCCTGCTCCCTGCCCTGCAGGAGGTAAAGCCTACATTTATGCTTACTGTTCCCATGATCATTGAAAAGATCTACAGGAATAAGATCCGGCCGGCTTTCACCGAGAAACCTGTCATGCGGACGATTTATTCGATCCCTCCGTTCAGGAAATTGCTGAACAGGATAGCCGGGAAGAAACTGATGGCAACATTTGGAGGGGAGCTCAGGTTTTATGGAATTGGCGGTGCCAAACTCAGTTCAACGATCGAAAAATTCCTGATTGAAGCCCGGTTTCCATATGCGATTGGTTATGGCCTGACTGAAACTTCACCATTGCTCGCCGGATGCAGCCCTTCCGGGACACGGTTGCAATCGACCGGACCTGCCCTGGAAGAGGTTACACTCAAGATTCATCATCCTGATCCAATCACAGGAGAGGGAGAGATCTGGGCAAAAGGTGACAATGTTATGATGGGTTATTACAAAGAACCTGAGATGACGGCTGAGATGATCACACCTGACGGATGGCTGAAAACGGGAGACCTGGGGATCTTTGACAAAGATGGCTACCTCTTTATCCAGGGAAGGAAGAAAAATACGATCCTTGGTTCGGGAGGAGAGAATATCTATCCCGAAGAGATCGAATCAGTGATCAATAATTTCAAGCATGTATTAGAATCCCTGGTGATTGAACAAAAAGGGAAATTGGTTGCACTGGTACATTTCAACAGTGCAGAGATTGAAGAGAAATACCTTCACATGAAACACGAGGTCACCTCTTATGTGGAACAGAAGATTGACGAGTTAAAGATCGAGCTGAAAGATTATATCAACTCCCGGGTGAACAAGTTCTCCAAAGTACAATCGATAGAAAATCAGTCTGAACCATTCCAGAAAACACCCACCCAGAAGATCAAGCGGTTTTTATACAACACCACGAAAAAGTAAGGGCGGGTTCCAAACCCGCCCCTGTAAATCGTCCAATCCCTTACCTGGATTGCTGTGCCAGGATGTAGTAGATGATGATGGGACTCAAAAACACGCCGATGAATACCGGCAGGAACCAGGTGCCCAGTCCGCCCGAATTTCCCTGGGCAACCATCACCGTTTTGTAACTGATAAAAAAGAACATCAGAACAAGTGCCAGCTTCAGGTATCTGAGCAGGCGGATACTCAGGATGTATTGTTTACGGGCATTGGCTGGAGTGATTTTAACCGGGTAGTTGAATTTTTCAGGGATCCGGCTTACCAATGTAATGATTCCATACACCACCAGGGCGATCACAGGAAGCATCCAAAGCGAAGATTTTCCTCCATAGCCGTCGGGGTTCCCGCTCGCATCAAAATGAGTGGGAATGGTTGCAGGAAGCCGTGTGGCGTAATAGAGCGTAAAGCCGATGAAGCAGAGGAGGCTGACAATCGCCAGAATTTCGATGATCAGGTCGGCCGGACCCATCTCAAGCTTGATGATAGGTCGGTTGAGTTCAAATTTATTTCGTCTTCTGAGTAGCATTTTTTTCGGTTTTATTTGGTGACCTGCCACGATCCTTCAACGAGTTGTTGAGGATCCATTCCACCTGGCCGTTCACACTCCGGAATTCGTCTGCCGCCCACTTTTCGAGGGCGGCATAGACGTCCGGATTGAGTCGAAGCATGAATACTTTTTTCTTCGACATAAAGGGTTTATTGATGAAGGGTTCCTGTGTTCAGAACTGGCGTGGCATCCTTGTCGGAGCAAAGTACCACCATCAGGTTGCTGACCATGACAGCCTTTTTATCTTCATCAAGGTCAACAACACCTTTCTTGCTGAGTTCGTCGAGAGCCATTTCAACCATTAGCACTGCTCCTTCAACGATCTTATGCCGGGCTGCTACAATGGCTGTTGCCTGCTGACGGCGCAGCATGGCACCAGCGATTTCAGAGGCATAAGCCAGGTAGCTGATACGGGCTTCCATGACAAATATTCCTGCAATGGCCAGCCGTTGGGTAAGCTCTTCCTCCAGTTGATGGTTCACGTCTTCACCGCCGGCTCGAAGTGTGATCTCAGCATGGTCGTCTTCAAAATTGTCATAGGGATAATGACCGGCAAGTTTTCGTATGGCCGCTTCACTCTGAATCTCCACGAAGTGTGTGTAATCATCTACTTCGAAAGCAGCTTTGTAGGTGTTTTTTACCTGCCATACAAGTACGACCCCGATCATGATCGGATTGCCAATTTTGTCGTTCACCTTGATAGGGTCACTGTTCAGGTTACGGGCCCTGAGGGAGATTTTTTTTCTGACGAAAAATGGATTCAACCAGTAGAAGCCATTCCTTTTCAGCGTTCCCTTATATGCGCCAAAGAGAACTAGTACAGCCGATTCATTCGGATTGATTACCAGAAATCCGGGAATAATGAAGATCACGAGGGCAATGCAGATGATCCCTAATACAATCGCCCAGAGTTGATCTGAGTAGTTGGCAAAATCAAGCACAGCGAGTACAATTAATACAAGCACGCTAATCACTCCCAGATAGCCTGAAACGGGAGAGGTAAGTTTTTCTTTTTCCATTGGGTTAAATTTAAAGATATCAATATGATATCAAAATGATTCTGCAATAATAGTACATTATTTTTCAAAAGTCAAGAAAAATCGTAAAAAAGTTTCAGGGATCAGCGATTAGCGATGAGGGATTAGGGAATAGTAGAGACGAAGCATGCTTCGTCTCAATATCCAGCATCCGGCATCCGGCATCCAGAATAAATTACGCGTATATCAGGATGATGATCACCGGAATGAGGATTCCGGCAGCGGTGAGCCAGGCGCCCCTGCCAAGTATGCCGTTCCTGCCTCGCAGGATGAAAAGTCCCGTGATGGCCAGAACGATCAGGGCTGCTGCATAGACATCTGAAAACCAGGTAAACCATTTCTTGATGTTATTGTAGTGTAGCAGGTTAAACTCCTTCAGGATGTAACGGGGGGTTTTCTTCTCCAGCTGGGCATCGCCGTTTGTCAGATCGATATAAACAGAACCATTGTTGAAGAAGATCTGCACATATCCATTTCCGGCAACATGACTCTTGTATTCATCCTCTTGGTCCACCTGTTTCAGGATTGACAAGACATAGGTTTTATCAGCGATGCCGTTTCCAGGCAACGTGACCTTGAAGTCTTCGTAACTCTTCCCATAATCGGGATGCTGGAAATCTCCTGATTTGAAATGGTTCATGATGATGCCGGAGAGGGCATAAATAATGGTCAGGCCGACAGCAAGGTACCCGATATCACGGTGCAGTGCGTTGTTCCAGCGACGCAGGGTTTTTCTTTTCATATAGTGAAATGGTGAAATAGCGAAATTCGTACTTCGTATTTCCAGTTCTAACTTCCGACTTCTGAAATCTGACTTCCTATTCCTCTTCTACAATGATCTCTTCTTCCACTACCGGGATTTCTTCATACGAGATGGCTTCAATGGAGAAGAATGAGAGGTGATCGGTTCCGCTCTCTTGTATCTGATCGCGCAAAGCTTTGATCTGCTCAAGTTTGGCATCTGCCGGCTGATCTTCGTGGCCTTTGGTGCCTTCATGCAGACCAGCTTCATGATTCTCTTCCGGTGACATTACTTCTGCTTCCCATTCGTTGAGATATTTCTCATCGATCCGCTCCTCTTTCAGGATGCCGAGAACATGTACACGGCTTCCAACAAGGGCTTCATCAAACATCACAATATCAGGGCCGGTGGTAACTTCTACCATCACACTGTCGTTTCCGTCTACCAGGAACATTCTTTTTCCACCATGCTTGCAGGTATGGTAAACAGTTCCTTCGATCCAAACAGGCTGGTCAACATAATAAGGGGCAGCTGTATCAAAAGTGGCAACTGCTAAAAGAACGGTGTCAGCAGTAACCTCTTCAGCGGTCTCTTTCGGTCCCTGGTTGCATGAAAATGCAAACATCAGTCCGATGAACAGTAGGGGTAATAATTTCTTGGTCATGGTTTTGGTTTTTGGTTTTCTTTGGTGCAAAAATGAGAATAATATCCAAGTTAGACAACAGGACGGCATATTACTTGCGATGTTCCGGTCATTTTTCAATACTTTTGTGCCAAACACTACCATATGATTCTTGTTACCGGGGGAACGGGCCTTCTCGGCTCACACCTCCTACTGGAGCTTGTGAAGCAAAAAAAGCCTGTCAGGGCAATCTATCGGGATGCCCGTAAAAAAGAGATGGTCAGAAAGGTATTTTCGTATTATTCGGAAAACCCGGATGAACTCTTTTCTGGCATTGAGTGGATAGAGGCGGACCTGTTGGATTATGAATCGATAGAGAGGTCGCTGGATAACATCACAGAGATCTACCATTCGGGAGCAATTGTTTCTTTCTATCCGAAAGACCACAAAAAGATGCTGAAAGTGAACATTGAAGGAACGGCAAATCTTGTGAATCTGGCGATTGAAAAAAAAGTGGCCGGATTCTGTTATGTCAGCTCAGTCGCAACGCTTGGAAGGGCAGAGAATGACGGCGAGAGCAATGAGGAGACCTTCTGGGTACCATCGAAAAAAAATTCGGTCTATTCGCAAAGTAAATATGGGGCCGAACAGGAGGTATGGAGAGGTATGGCCGAAGGCCTGAATGCGGTGATTGTCAATCCGTCCGTTATCCTCGGCCCGGGTTTCTGGGACGACAATTCAGGACTGTTCCGCTTGGTTTACAATGGATTGAAATACTATACCCGCGGAGTCAATGGATATGTGGATGCCCGTGATGTAGCCCGGGCGATGATCGGTGTAATGGAACAGGATGCCTTTGGCGAACGGTTTATCGTATCGGCAGACAACCTTTCATACCAGCAGCTTTTTACCCTGATGGCAACCTACCTGAACAAGCCGGCTCCCACTGTTAATGTGCCATCATCCATGACACAGATAGCATGGAGAATTGAGGCAATCAGAAGTTTCTTAACCCAATCGAAACCGGAAGTTACCCGGGAGATGGCTACCACTACGTCGCAGGTTTATACCTATTCCAATAAAAAACTAAAGGAGAGGCTTGGCTTCACCTTCATCACCCCGGAAGAGTCTATCAGGGAGATCTGCCGTTTCTACCTCAACGACATCAGTCGCGAACAAGGTTCAGATAGTGGTAGTACCGGTTGATGATCCGATCCACATACCCATCCATGGAATAATTAACGGGAAATTCCCTTAGCGTATCTGCATGCCCGTACGGATCGCCGCTGGAACGACTCAACAGGTAATACTCAACGTTCCCATGCCACTTGTTCGGATCTTTCCCGAACTCTTCTGCTTTTTTTCGGAGAGATAGAACCCGGCCTATCCCTACATTATATGCAGCCAGCGTGAAACTGGCCCTCTCGCGGGGATCCCTGATTTCTGGTGGCAGCTGACGATCGATCCATTTCAGGTACTTCACTCCGGCCATAATCTGATGGGAAGCACTGGATGCTGTATCCAATCCATAAATCTCCGCTGTTCCGGGAATCATCTGCATCAGGCCATAGGCATTTTTATGTGAGGTAAGACCAGGCACGAAATTAGACTCCGTATACATCAGGGATGCGATCAATCGCCAATCCCACCAGAAAAGCTTGCTGTATTGCTTAAGTTGTTCATCCCATGGAGAGATCCGGTTGCTGACAAGGGAAAAATAATCACTTCTGAAATGGTTTACAATCCGGGGGTTATGATAGATCTGCCTGTAGGTTTTGTTTAAGAATTTTTTGCTGGCAACAGAGTCAATCCAATAATCCAGGATAGCAAGCAACGAATCGGATGAGTGGTTCAGCGCCCAGGCCATCGGGTAACTTTTTGTTGCCTGAAGGGTGATGTCCGTATTGGTGTAAGCCTGGGTCAGTACTGCAGCCATGTTCTTGGGACATAGGGTATAGCGGATCGAATCCTCCGAGACCATCCTGAAAAGCTCTTCCATGGTTGCCGAAACCTCTTTCAGGTAAACATCGCTACCTGCTTTTGAAAGAAACCGGTCGTACAGCGGTTGGAGAAACTCGTTTCGCTGAACGAAAACCGTATCATCCTGAAGCTCTTTCAGTGAAGAGATAAAGGAATCCTCCTTCTCTTGGTTGCCAATTCGGGGAGCGCGTTGAACAAGGACAAGATTTGTCTCCAGAAACGGTGAAGAGAATTGGGCAAGGTTCCTTCCCAACCGTGTAACCGGCAGGTTATAAGCCATGATGTCGGCAACATGGTAATCAAGATAGTAATAGGCTTGTGATACTGTACTGCATGCAATAACCTTCAACGGAACTTCAAGGTACATACAGAAATCTTCCAGCAGGGAAAGTCCAAAACCAAAAGCCTCTCCCTTATAGATAAAGTAGTTCAGGGTATTCGGTTCGAGAACAGCAACCAGCTGACCACGGTCTTTGATATACTGGATCGCTCCTTTGGGAATTTCCTCTTTAGGGGAGATATAGAGGGCGAATGCAACAGCCATGATCAACGTTGCTGCAATGATCAACGTCACTCCCAGGAACCATTTGCTATAGCGAATCCAGTTGATATATTGAGGTTTAAGCTACTTTTCGGTATCTCCAGATGGCCAAACTGATGATCGCCACGGCATAGATAACCATGCCATAAAAGAGGTTACTGATATCGGCAAAGGTTGACCCCTTCAGCATCACCATCCGCATGATCTTGATGAAATATGCGATTGGATTCAACAAATCCACCTTCTGGGCCCATATGGGCATACTCTCAACCGATGTGAATAACCCGCTCATCAGGATAAAGACCACCATGAAAAAGAACGAAACAAGCATCGATTGCTGTTGCGTGTTGGTCATCGTGGATATCAGCAATCCAAACCCTAAAATTACAAAAAGATAAACACCCGCTGACAGAAAGATCAACCACAGACTTCCCTCGATGGGAATATTGAAAAGCAATTTCCCGATAACCAGACCGAATGCCAATTCAAAAAGGGCAATAATCCAAAACGGGATCAGCTTCCCGGCAATAAACTCAATTTTTCTGATGGGTGTTACATTGATCTGCTCAATGGTTCCGATCTCCTTCTCCCTAACGATGTTCATTCCTGACAGGAGTAATCCGATGATCGTTACCAACAGAACCAGGATTCCGGGTACCATGAAGGTGGTGTAGTTGAGTTTGGGATTGTACCAGTAGCTGGTCTCAGCAACGATTCTCCTGACACCTGCCATTTCGGCCGGATTCAGCCATTCAATCAGAATTTCGCGGTTGAAATCCATGATGATGCTGGTCGAATAGGCGTTGATCAGTCCGGCCGATGCGCCATTGATGGCGTCAACAATCAATTGAATCTGGGTATTCTTTTCTTTGACAAGATTTTTTTCAAATCCTTTGGGTATCTGCATGATCACATCTACCTCTCCCCGTTGCATCTGTTCGAAGGCTTCATCGTAGGAGAAGGGAGCGCTGATAATCCTGTAAAAGGGGGAACCCTGAAATTTACTTGTGAGAAGTCGTGAGGAGCTTGACAGATCGAGGTCGACAATTGCCATATCGATCTGTTTCATTTCAAATGTAGCGGCATTGACAAGGATCAACAGCTGAATAATGGGCACCACAAAAATGATTGGCAGCATCCGCTTGTTCCGGAATACCTGGATAAACTCCTTTTGTATGATATAGAGAATCGTTCTCATTGTCAGGATAACCGGATCTTGAATTTTTTAACACTCATAAGGATGAAGAAAAGGGCGAATCCAACAAGAACCAACGTCTCTTTCCACACGAAAAACAGCCCGTTTCCTTTCAGCATAATACTCTTAATGATAGTGATGAAGTACATAGGAGGCATAATGTGACAGAACCATTGAAGTACCATGGGCATGTTTTCGATAGGGAAGATGAATCCACTGAGCAGAACAGTGGGCAAAAGCAACGCGACCAGGGAGATCATCATGGCCAGTTGCTGACTGTTGGTAATGCAGGAAATCAGGATCCCAAGCGAAAGAGCCACGGAGATGAAAAGAAAGCTCTCAAAAAGTAAAAGACCTACACTGCCACGAACGGGGACTCCAAAAACTGCCCAGCCCAGCAGGATGATGATGCAGGCATTGATAAATGCCAGGAAGACATATGGAAATACTTTTCCAATAACAATTTGTATCGGTTTGAGGGGAGATGCCAAAAGCAGTTCCATGGTTCCTAACTCCTTCTCCTTGGTTAGGGATAGCGAAGTCATCAAGGCGGAGATCAGCATCAGCAGCATGGCCATCAGGCCGGGGACAAACATAAAAACCCCTTTCAGTTCCTGATTGTACATCATTCGTGTCTCCGGATGGATTTGCAGGGGAATCGCCCCTGAGTTCATCGAAAAGAGGTAGTTGTTGAGAATCCCGGAGGCATAGTTCACCAGGATGCTGGCAGTGTTTGGATCTGAAGCATCTCCAACAAGCTGGACATGAGCCACTTTCTCACTCTCCAGCCGCCGGGCAAAATCAGGCTCAAACACAACAACCAGGCGAATATCCCCTTCACGGAAAGCCTCTTCAATCTCTTCATATGTATGGAGATTACGGTCAAGCCGGAAATACCCGGATGAGGTGATCTTCTCCGTGATTTGTCTTGTGGTTTCATCTTTTGAGAGATCCAGCACAGCAAACCGGGCGTCTTTGATTTCGTTTGTGATCACAAAGCCGAAAAGGATGAGTTGAATCACCGGCATTCCAAAAAGGATCAGCAACGTGCGGTAATCCCTGAAGATGTGCAGAAACTCTTTGATTACAAATCCCCAGAACCGCTTCATGCACCCTCCGCTTTTTGGGCCCTTGCTAACTTCAGGAAGACCGCATTCATATTTTCCGCATGGAATTGTTCACGCAGCGCCAGAGGCGTGTCCAGCGCTGCAATCCTTCCGTCGACCATGATAGATACCCTGTCGCAATATTCGGCTTCGTCCATATAGTGGGTCGTAACAAATACCGTGATGCCATTTCGGGCTGCCTCGTAAATCATATCCCAGAACTGGCGCCGGGTAATGGGATCCACGCCTCCTGTGGGTTCATCCAGGAACACGATCTTCGGATCGTGGATGATGGCAACAGAAAAGGCCAGTTTTTGTTTCCATCCAAGCGGGAGATCCCTGATCAGTTTCTTCCTGGCATCTTCCAGTCCAAGTTTCTGCATCAATACGTTGGCACGCTGCTCAATCTCTTTTTTGGACAACCCATAAATCGCCGCGAAAAACCGGATATTCTCGAAGATGGTCAGGTCATCGTAAAGGGAGAACTTCTGGCTCATGTAGCCGATGTTCTTTTTGATCTTTTCACGCTGGGTATATACGTTATAACCGGCAACCGACAACTCCCCGGAGGTGGGGAAGGAGAGACCGCAAAGGATACGGATAGCGGTGGTTTTTCCTGCCCCGTTGGCTCCCAGGAACCCGAATATTTCACCTCTTTTCACCTCAAAAGTCAAGTGGTCATTAGCCACAAAACTCCCAAACTTCTTGACGAGATCTTTGACGATGATGATATTTTCGGCTTTTGGGTTTACCACAGATGATACAGATTCAGTTTGCAGA
>JACZJJ010000064.1 GCA_014860625.1 Bacteroidales bacterium
GCGGTGTACTGGGTACCCTGAAGCTCCTCCTTCACCAGAAGAATATCTACAAAACGATGCCAGAATTGAGCGACCGGCTGGGAGAGTCGCTCCGCACCAATTCAGAAACACTGTGCACCGCATCCTCAGCCAATGTGAAACTCAACAACGGGGTGGCAATCAGCTCCATCTTCAAGCCGGAAAAGGATACGTGGATTGAGATCGTAAAATATCCTGATGGTTCCAACTTGATGAAGACACTGCTTACCATGGCTGTTGGGAACGCCAGTACGGTTTGGCTGCGGCCCTTCAAATTCATTGCAAACATCATCATCCATCCATGGAAATTTCTTCGAATGATGCTGAATCCCAGGTGGTCTGAGAATAGCATCATCTTTTTGGTGATGCAGTCGGTCGACAATGCCATGAAGATGCAGTTGCGAAAAGGGTTGTTCCGGAAGCAGCTGACAATAAAAAACAAAGGGAATAAGAGAGTCCCGGCCTATATCCCGGTCGGACAGGAGGTGATGAACAGGTATGCCGCCAAAGTAGGAGGCATTGCCCAGAATTCAACCATGGAGATCCTGTTTAACATTCCCTCTACAGCGCATATCCTGGGCGGATGCCCGATGGGGGAATCCCCTGAAGAGGGTGTTATTGATAAGAATTTTCAGGTTTTTGGCTACCCCAACATGTACATTGTCGACGGATCGGCTATTCAGGGGAATCTGGGAGTCAACCCCAGTTTCACCATCACGGCACAAGCTGAATATGCGATGGAACAAATCCAGCACAAACCACCTGAAAATGATAAATGAGAGTGTCCTATGATGTATCAGTCAAAACGAGTGGAAAAGTATGGGAAACTTGTTAAAAACAAGTTTGATATCTACAGCAGTTTGTTCCTGAACCTGCCGTACAGCAAGGGAAGTAAAATCGGAATGCTGATTCCGATGCTCTATCATGAAAGTAAGCAAGGACTTGAAGCCGGAAAGAATCCAACGGAAATCCTTGATGATTTTTTCCTGAGCCATGCTGAAATAGAGACTGAAAAGGAGAAAACCGACTTCATGTTTCGGGTTATTCATTTTGTAGAGCGACAGATCGTCTTGTTTGACAGTGTTGAAGACGCTGCTTTTGAAAAAATTCATGAGCTTGGCGATGACCTTTCAATCAACGATTTCTTCCAATTGCTTGATAGTGAGAACAGTTGGGATAAGATCACAGAGAAACTCTCGACGTTCAGCTCCCGAATCGTTTTCACCGCTCATCCCACGCAGTTCTATACCCCAGCGGTTCTGGATATCATCAAAACGTTGAGATCACTGATAAAGAACAATCAGATCGATGAGATCGACATGACGCTTCAGCAACTGGGATTGACTTCGTTGATCAACTCAAGAAAGCCAACACCGCTTGATGAAGCAAAAAATATCATCTACTTCTTAAGGGATGTTTACTACCATGCCGTTGGCAATCTCTATTCATATATCAGGGAGAATATCAGATCAACCGATTTCGATAACCCCGACCTGATCAAGCTGGGATTCTGGCCCGGTGGCGACCGTGACGGCAATCCGTTTGTGACTTCTGAAATCACGAAGGATGTGGCCGATGAACTGAGGATGACACTGGTAAAATGCTATTACCATGATGTGAAGAACCTGCAGCATAAGCTAACGTTCAGAGGGGTGGAGGATACCCTGACCGAACTCAGGGATAAGTTGTATAACACCATGTTTGATCCGGATAAGACGATGATCTATGACGAGATTATCAATCCGCTGTATGCAGTCAGGGAGCTGGTGGTTAATAACTACCATGGTCTGTTTTTGAAGGATCTTGATAACGTGATTGGCAAGGTCAACATTTTCAGGGTCCATTTTGCAACATTGGATATCAGGCAGGATCACCGTATTCACAGGAAAGTGGTGGAGGCAATTCTAAAGAAAGAACATGTAATTTCAGAGAGCCTGGATGAACTTGGGAAAGATGAACTGATCGATATTCTGCTTCATAAAAGGATCCGGACAAACGCACATAGTTACAATGATGAACTGGTCCAGGATACAATCAGGAATATCGTACAATTAAAGATAATTCAGAGCAAAAACGGGGAAGAGGGGATGTAACAGGTACATAATCAGTAACTCCGAGGATGTTTTCTCTGTTCTTTTTGTCTATGGGTTATTCAGATGGTGTGGGTGGGAGGATCATAAAATAACCTTTGATGTGATCCCTCTTTTTGAGACGATGGAAGGGATGGCAACTTCCGAACCTACGATGCAGGAACTTTTTGAGATTCCTGAATATCGCTCCCATGTTACCCAAAGAAATGAAAAACAAACAATTATGCTTGGATTTTCTGACGGGACAAAAGATGGAGGGTACCTGAAAGCAAATTGGTCGATTTTTAAGACAAAGGAGAAGTTATCTGCCGTTTGTGAGGAAAACGGGATTAAGGCGATCTTTTTTGACGGCAGGGGAGGCCCGCCCGCCCGGGGTGGCGGAAAGTCCCATCGTTTCTATGCGGCTCAAAGTTCACTGATCGCCAATCATGAGATCCAACTGACCATCCAGGGACAAACGATAACAAGTACGTACGGTACCCAAGAGCAGTTTATCCACAACTTCGAACAATTGCTGACTGCAGGATTATCCAGGGATTTATTTGGGAAAGAGAATGTCATTTCAGCAGATTTCAGAGAGTTGCTTGACGAACTGTCGACCATCAGTTATCAGAAATACAAGGAGCTGAAAGACCATCAGTTGTTCATTCCTTACCTTGAAAACAAAAGTGCATTGCGCTATTACGATAAAGCGAATATCGGCAGCAGGCCAGGCAAAAGAGGTGATGCAAAAAAACTTGAACTAACCGATTTAAGAGCAATCTCATTTGTTGGTTCATGGAGTCAGCTGAAGCAAAATGTGCCTGGATATTTTGGGATAGGAACAGCAATAGAGGTATTGATAAGCAACGGCAAAGTGGAAGAGTTAAAAAGAATGTTCAGGGAAGTTCCATTCTTCAAAGCCCTTGTGCTGAACAGTATGATGTCGTTGTCAAAATGCTATTTTGAACTGACGGCCTATCTTCGTGAAGATGAGGAGTACAAAGATTTCTGGAATATCCTGTATGATGAGTATGAGTTGTCGAAGAAGATGTTGTTACTGGTTTCAGGATTCACAATGCTGATGGAAGAAGAGCCCATCACCATGGAATCGATAAAGATCAGGGAAAAGATCGTGTTGCCCTTACTGGTTATTCAGCAGTATGCTCTCCAGAAGATCGGCCAGAACACCAGCCATAAAGAGCTGTATGAGAAACTGGTTACCAGGTCGTTATATGGGAATATCAATGCGAGTAGGAATTCAGTTTAAGATGTACTTCCTGCCACGATCGGATAAATGCTACGAGATCATTCCGTTGCTGGGCTGTGAGAGCCTCATGCTGGGTTGTTGAAGCCCCCCAGGCAGGCATCCCGGTTCCTTCTCTTCCCAGTGTTATCGTGGCCAGCAGGAAACCATTGGTAGCTGCGTTCAGGAATACCTGGTCGTTGAGGGAGGGTGCTTTCAACCCGGTACCATGCGACCCGTGGCACTCAGCACACAACGTGCTAAAGAGCTCCTTTCCGAGCTCCTTGCTTCCCAGTGTTGGTCCCGGATAAATATATTCCACGATTGAATCGGTAGAGAATCTCATGAAGGAGATGATCTCGCGGATCTCTTCAGGTTGGATCCCTCCCTCCTGACTTCCCGGCCTGATCCATCCATGCATTGGCGTGTGCGATCTTCCGCTGGAAATAGTCTGGTACAGGAAATGATCATCCGCTGTCAACAGAAAATCCCGGTTCAATATCGCCGGCCCCGTAGCCCCTTCACCATGCTCTCCGTGACAGCGGGAGCAAAGGTAATGGAAGCGCTCAGCGCCTGAAGAACCCCTCCCAGCCTCCCCTGAAGGGGAGGAGTAAGTCCCCTTCAGGGGATTTAGGGGTACCCGCAAAGCGGAGTAAGTCCCCTTC
>JACZJJ010000009.1 GCA_014860625.1 Bacteroidales bacterium
CTCACTTATACCTGGACTCATTTGACGAGGACCGGGAAGAGGTTATTTCCAGAGCCCTGGCTTCAGGGGTGAAATACCTGTTTTTACCAAATATTGACTCATCCAGCATCCGGGATCTGGGATCCATAACATCCCGCTACCCTGATCGGATTTTCGGTATGATTGGTCTGCATCCCACCTCTGTGAAGGCCGATTACAGGGAGCAGATGGGAGTCGTTGAGATGGAGCTGAAGGAAAACAGGGCGAATTATTGCGCCATTGGTGAAATTGGTATCGATCTCTACTGGGATAAAACCTTCGCCAGGGAGCAGGAGGATGTATTTGTAAGGCAGCTGGAGCTTTCGCTTGAGTATAATCTGCCAGTTGTGATACACACCCGTAACTCGATGGACATCGCATTAGAGATTTGCGCAGAGCACAGGGCGCAGGGCACAGAGCACAGGGCGCAGGGCGCAGAGCACAGGGCGCAGGGCACAGGGCACAGGGCGGAGAGCAGTGGGAAGATGGTAACAAGCCAACTGAAAACTGCAAACTGCCAACTGCTAAGGGGGGTGTTTCATTGCTTCAGCGGAAATCTGAGGCAGGCGCAACGGGCGATTGATCTGGGTTTTATGCTTGGCATTGGCGGGGTGGTTACCTTTAAAAACTCCGGGTTGCAGGAGGTTGTGGAGGCTGTTCCTCTGGAGTACCTGCTCCTGGAGACGGATGCCCCTTTCCTCGCTCCTGTCCCATTTCGTGGCAAGAGAAATGAACCGGCATATATCCCCCTGATAGCGGAGAAAATAGCTGAAATCAAACAAACGACAATAGAAGAGGTAGCGGAAGTGACGACGGCTGGAGCGCTGAAACTTTTCAGTAAGTAGGCAGTAGGCAGTGGGCAGTAAATAATTCACGTTTTTAACGCTATTAACGACATTCACGATGAACACACATACTTCCATCCTCATCATCTACACTGGAGGAACGATCGGGATGATCCGCGATCTGAAATCCGGGAGCTTGAAGCCGTTTGACTTCGGCGATTTGTACACTCATTTCCCGGTGCTTCGAAACTTTGATTTTCATCTTGATTTTCATTCGCTGGACCCATTGCTTGATTCGTCCAATATGACGCCTCCCTTCTATGTGAAGCTGGCAGAAGTCATCCATGAGCGGTATGATCGTTACGATGGTTTTGTGGTCCTTCACGGATCCGATACCATGGCCTATACGGCCTCTGCGCTGAGCTTCATGCTGGAGAACCTGAGTAAACCGGTGATCCTTACCGGATCTCAACTGCCCATTGGCGTGGTCAGATCCGACGGTCGCGAGAACTTCATCAACGCCATTGAAATCGCAGCAGCCTGCGATGGAGATTGTCCTGTTGTACCGGAGGTGGCCATCTGTTTCGACAACATGCTTTACCGTGGCAACCGTACCACCAAGTTCAATGCCGAGAATTTCAGCGCGTTTCTCTCGGTCAACTTTCCTCCACTTGCTGAAATTGGTGTGCATATCAAATACCGCCGGGACCTCATCCTCCCTCCTGCAACCGAACCTCTAAAGGTGCATCGTGAGCTTGACAATCACATTGCCATTCTCAAACTTTTCCCGGGAATCACACCTGAAGCAGTTCGTGCCATCCTGAATACAAATGGCATCAGGGCTTTAATCCTGGAAACTTTTGGAGCCGGTAATGCGCCTACTTTTCCCTGGTTTCTGCAGATGTTAAGAGAAGCCATCAACAAAGGGATCATCCTGGTAAACGTTACCCAGTGCAAAGGGGGAACCGTGGAGATGGGCCGGTACGAAACCAGTGCCGGGTTACAGGCAATAGGGGTGATCGGCGGGGCTGACATCACGACAGAGTCGGCCGTTGCCAAGCTGATGTACCTGCTTGGAGACGGTTATCCCAACCAAGAGGTGACAAGACTTCTTCAGACTTCACTTCGGGGAGAGATGACAGTTTGAAATCGGTTAAAAGTTATTATCTTTGCAGCCCTTTT
>JACZJJ010000065.1 GCA_014860625.1 Bacteroidales bacterium
ATCACCAGCACTTTTTCCACTCCCTCCATCTTCCGTGTCACAACATAGAGGCGGTATTTTTTTGCCCCCGAAACCATCTCCCCCATAGCGTAACTGCTTCCGTCGCTGTTATCTCCCGTTTTGGAGATTTTTGCTGAAACCACAGGATGCTCCGCCAGGAATTTTTTCATGATGACAGAAGACTGGCTCCTGCTGAAATTTCCGCTATACCCGGGAATCTGCAGGTCTATCATGGAATGGAAACAGGATACCAGCGTTTGGTGATCGTTTTTCTCCAGGGAAGCCACAACCTGCTCATTGATCGATTGAGCTGAACCTGTTGTGGGAAAACAGAACAGGAGGGAGCACACTATTATAATATATAGTCTCATCAGGCAAACTTACAAAATTAGAGGATAATTACGACCTTTACGCAAAATTCGATCCATGAAAAGCCGCCTGGTTTGCATCGGAAAAACAGATGATCCTCCCATCCGCGAGTTGCTCGATGAGTATGTCCGACGCATCAACCGGTATGTCCAATACTCGGTCCATGAAATCCCGAACCTGCGCAAAAGCTCTTCCATGCGTGAAGATGAAGTGAAGTCGGCAGAGGCCGGGATGATCCTTGCCCGGATCACCAAAGACGATTACGTGGTATTGCTGGATGAACGCGGGAAAGAGATCCGTTCAACCGAGTTTGCCGAATTCCTGAACCAGCGTTTCCTCTCCGGGATGAAAGGGCTGGTATTTGTCATTGGAGGAGCATACGGTGTGGATGACCGGATAAAAAAACGGGCCGATCATATACTATCCCTCTCCCGGATGACGTTTCCTCATCAGTTGGTCAGGGTTCTGTTCACCGAACAGCTCTACAGAGCGCTCACCATCAGGCGAAACGAACCATACCATCACGAATAGTTTGATTTTACTAGATTTCATTAACATTTTTTTAACGGATAGGTTAACAATTATTAACAGCTGTTATTTTTGAGCTCTTAGAGCATTTTATAAATTTGCGCTTCAAAATATACAATCATGGTTGAAACGGATATCAAAGAATTGAATGAACGGATCGAAAAGGAGAGCTCATTCGTCGACCTCCTGACGATGGAGATGAACAAGGTGATCATCGGACAGAAACAGATGATCGAACGCCTTCTCATCGGACTTCTCTCCAACGGACACATCTTGCTGGAAGGGGTGCCGGGATTGGCAAAAACGCTGGCGATTAAATCGCTCGCTAACACCATCCATGCAAAATTCAGCCGCATCCAGTTTACCCCCGACCTCCTCCCTGCCGACCTGATCGGAACCCTGATCTACAGTCAGAAGAAAGAGGAGTTCATGGTTCGGAAAGGCCCCATCTTCGCCAACTTCATCCTGGCAGATGAGATCAACCGCTCTCCGGCAAAGGTGCAGTCGGCCCTCCTCGAAGCCATGCAGGAGAGACAGGTCACCATTGGAGAAGAGACCTTCAAGCTCGAAGAGCCTTTCCTCGTGCTGGCTACGGAAAACCCGATTGAGCAGGAGGGAACCTACCCGCTGCCCGAAGCTCAGGTTGACCGTTTCATGCTGAAGGTGATCATCGGCTACCCGGATAAGAAAGAAGAGAAGCTGATCATCCGTCAGAACATTGCCAACGACTTTCCCGAAACAAAGCCCGTGCTGAAGACCGAAGACATCCTCCGGGCCCGTGCAGTGGTGAGAGAGGTTTACCTCGACGAGAAGATCGAAAACTATATCACCGATATCGTCTTCGCCTCCCGCTACCCGGCCGAATACAAGCTGAAGAAGTTCGAAGGCCTCATCAGCTACGGCGGCTCACCGCGAGCCAGCATCAACCTCGCCCTGGCAGCCAAAGCATTCGCTTTCATCAAACGCCGTGGATACGTGATCCCCGAAGATGTAAGGGCCATCGCCCACGATGTGCTTCGGCACCGCATTGGCCTCACCTACGAAGCAGAAGCTGAGAACATTACCACGGAAGATATTATCAATGAAATCCTTAACACAGTAGAAGTCCCCTAAAAGATACGAGATACGCGATACGAGATAGGCGAAAAGGAAGAATCAATAGGATATCCTAAATCGCGCATCCCGAATCGCGCATCCCAAATCGCGCAATATGGAAGCCGCAGAACTCTTCAAAAAGGTCCGCAAGATTGAGATCAAGACACGGGGATTGTCCAACCAGATTTTTTCCGGACAGTACCACAGTGTCTTCAAGGGGAGAGGTATGGCCTTCAGCGAAGTACGAGAATACCAGTATGGCGACGATATCCGCAACATCGACTGGAATGTGACAGCCCGCTTCAACCACCCCTATATCAAGATCTTTGATGAGGAACGCGAACTGACGGTGATGCTGCTGATCGACGTGAGCGGCTCCAACCAGTTCGGAACCCAGAAAGCGCTCAAGCAGGAGGTCCTTACGGAGATCGCGGCGGTTCTGGCTTTCAGCGCCATCCAGAACAACGACAAAGTGGGCGTGATCTTTTTCAGCAACCAGGTGGAGAAGTTCATTCCCCCGAAAAAGGGAACAAGCCACATCCTGCGGATCATCCGGGAGCTGATCGATTTTCATCCGGAGCATCATGAGACCAACATCGCGGAAGCCCTGCGCTACCTGACCAATGCAATCAAAAAACGCTGCACCGCTTTCCTGCTCTCCGACTTCCTGAATAAAGGCTTCCAGGATGCCATAAAAATTGCCAACAAGAAACACGATATCATCGCTGTTCAGGTTTACGACGAGCGTGAGACCGAGATGCCCGATGTGGGGCTGCTTCGGGTGAAACATGCAGAAACCGGCAAGCAGTTGTGGGTCGATACCGGCGACCGGACCGTCCGACACCGTTACCGGAAATGGTTTGACCACCACCAGGAGCATCTCAACGATCTTTTTATCCGCAGCGGCGTGGATATCGCCCGCGTTCGAACTGACCAGGATTACGTGAAGCCATTGATGAACCTGTTTAACAGAAGAAGCGCGAGAAGGTGATACAATTAAGAATTAAAAATTAAGAATGAAGAATGAGGAATTAGGAATGAGGAATAAGAGGGAGCAGATTGGTAAGGG
>JACZJJ010000066.1 GCA_014860625.1 Bacteroidales bacterium
ATACGAAATACAGAAATATGAGAATAGAAGAGTTGAAGCTTTATCAATTGGCAATGGAAATTGCTGAAGAAATCTGGGAAATCGTAAAAACCTGGGATCATTTCGCCAAAGATACCATTGGTAAGCAACTCGTCAGATCAGCTGATGGGATTGCATCAAATATCAGTGAAGGCTTTGGGCGTTATCATTACAAAGAGTCTAAGCTTTTTTATTATTATGCAAGGGGATCTCTCTATGAAACTAGAACCTGGATCACAAAGGCCTGTAACAGAGGACTATTACAGAGTGAGAGATTTCTGATTCTCAAGGATAAACTTGCTCATACGAATGCCCTGCTGAACAATTATATAAAAACAGTCGGCCCATAAAACATCCCCACATGTATTTCGTATTTCCGTATTTCGTATTTCTACAACCCTAGCTCCATTTTCCTGCAACCGAACTTCCACAAAACCCACACTTTCCGCCCTGGATATTGTTTTCAAGGATGGTAAAGCCTTTTCGTTCCAGCACTACTTTTCCGCATTTCGGGCAGAAGGTATTTTCGGCTTTGTTGTTGGGGACGTTACCGATGTATACATAGTTGATGCCGGCTTTTTTGGCAATATCGTGAGCCTCTTCGAGAATGGCCAGAGGGGTGAACGGAAGGGAGGTGAGCTGGTACAGGGGGAAGAACCTGTTGAAGTGCAGGGGACAATCCTCCAGTCCGTTATCAACCAGCCATGTGCACATCTCTTTTATCATCTCCGGTTTATCGGTCCAGCTTGGCACGATCAGGTTGGTGATTTCCAGCCACACACCCATCTCGTGCAAAATTTTCAGTGTTCGCAGGATGGGCTTCAGGTGACCGCCGTTCAGCTGCTGGTATATCTCTTCAGAAAATGACTTCAGGTTGATGTTGGCACCATCGATGTAGGCAGCCAGCTCCCGCAGTGGTTTTTCATTGATGTAGCCGTTGGAGACCAGTACATTCTTTATTCCGCGCTGATGCGCGAGTTTCGCCGAATCGTACATGTATTCATAAAAGGCCACGGGTTCGGAATAGGTATATGCAATCGAGCGTGCTCCACTGGCGACTGCCTGATCTACCAAGGCTTCAGGGAAGAGATCATAGTTTTGGGTTTCGCGCGGACTCACCTGCGAAATCTCCCAGTTCTGGCAATTGAGACAGGCCAGCGTGCATCCTGCGATGGCCACAGAGTAAGCCCGGGATGAGGGATGAAAGTGGAAGAGAGGCTTCTTTTCGATGGGATCTACATGCATAGAGCAGGGGTTGCCGTATGCCAGGGTATAGAGTTTCCCGTCTTTTGCCACTTTCGTACGGCAAATGCTCTCATTGCCCTCCGTTAGTGTACACTGGTTTGGGCAAATCAGGCATCTGACACCTTTAGGCGTCACCACTCCATACGACGACTCTTTACTGAAGCGGCCAAAGCCGCCATCCGGATTTCCTGGTTCACTGTTCATACCTGTTATATTTGCCAACGACTCCATTGAATTCAACCCAATAGCTGCTCCTCCCGCACCCAGAAGGCTGCGGCGCAGAAATTCCCGTTTGGAGATCTTCCTGTTCATGGTGATCATTCAAAGTTACTGAAAAATACTTTTCTACATTCCTACTTTCCCACCTCACTACCCTCCTACCTACTTCTCCCTGTCACAAAGAACCAAACCGCCGTGACGGTGTTCAGCAGAGCCAGCATCACCAGCGTCATTTTGATTCCCAGAAGAGGAAGAAGGATCACGGTAGTAAGAAGGGCTCCGAGTGCTGCACCATAAAGGTCAACTGCATAATTTGATGCCGCCACCTTGTCAATCCCTCCTTTTGAAAGCAGCGCTGCGTAAGAGAATATCAGTCCGGTTAAAAACGATATTCCCAGAACAAAAAAGAGGAAAGCTGAAAACACAACGGCATCCGGGAGTTCCAGAAAAGGTACCAGAGAAATGAACAAAAGGACAAGGATAGCGACAACTGCCATCAGTAGTTGGAGAAGCAGGTAGCTTCTTGGGCGTATCGATTTGAACAGGATCTTTCTGGATGCCGCGCCAAGTGCCAGTCCAAGCATGAATACCATGATAAGTACACCCAGGGCCTGGTATACGTAACCGAAAATAATTTGAAACCCCATCAGGAGGATGATCTCCGTGGAAGAGGCCGTGAAGCCTGCGGCAAAAACGCCTGCATTGACACGATCGATCGCCAGGAATGAAAAGACGATGACCATCAGGATCATCCCGCCAACGAGGGTATAATTCTGGCGGAAATAGCTAAGCCAGTAAGCCTGCTGGTAAAAGTAGGCGACGGGGTGAAAGTCATAGTTGATGCTGCTCTCCTGAGATAGTTTTCCCATCACAAAACGACTGCGGTCCTGCAGCAACTCTTCGTCGAAATAATAGGGATTTACGTAATCGGTCTGGATTCCCCTTCTGATGATCATGGATGGAATAGCCAGGCTCAGTGAGTCGTCGGATGCCAGAAAGTAATTTTTTGAAGAGGGCAAAATAGCTACATGGCTGAAGTGGTTTTTCAGGGTATTGTAGACACAGGAATTCAGTTTGCCGGCTTCTGGACTTACATAATCAGACCCTGTTGGCATTGACAGTGAGAGGATTGCCCCTGAATCCATTCTGTATTTCAGGGCATCAAAAAATTCATCCGTGTAATAACGGTTCAGCTGGAGGGTGGAGGGTTCGGGAAGATTGATCAGCACAACATCGTAGATCTTGTCGCAATGCACGATATATCTCCGCGCGTCATCCGTAATATAGCTGACCGCAGAATCGGCAATTCTTCCACCCAGATCAGAAGTAATAGCCATCAGGGCACGGTTTAGCTCTACATAATCAACCCGATCGGGCTTGTATTTAAGGATTTCAGGGATCGCTCCACTCAAGCCGCCAGAGACCAGCAGTACCCGTTTGGGATTAGGGTGCTGAACCATGGCAAAATGGACCGACTCTTCATCACGGATCACATTTCCAGAGCTGAAAAGCAGGACACCATTCTCGTAAACATTATGCTGACCGCTCTGTTCGGTGACGATGACTCGGCCATAAGGAGTCTCCCGGTCGACAACCACCTCCTGGTCTTCGAACAGCAGGGAGAGGCTGAACGATGAAAAAGAGATGGAATAGAGGCCAAAAAGGACTCCTCCGGCAATGAGAGGAGTCATGATTTTTGGAAAGAGCAGCGGCTGAGAAAACGCATAGAGGATCACACATCCCAGAAATACGGCGGAGATGATATTCATAGCCGGAAAAGAGCCGATGATCCAGAGGAAAACAAAGTTGATCAAACCTCCTGCTATCAGGCTGCCCAATGACTCCATGGCATAGGCCCCGCCGAGCGGGTTCTGGCCATTCTTCTTCGGCAGGATGGCAGTCAGTGCGGTAAAGAGAAACCCGCTCAGGAAACACACAGGTGTTTGAAGCAACAGGGATGAGTAGAAGATCTCCCGCAACCCCACCATGCTTCCTGTCGGAAAAACCACGCTGCGCCAAACATCCAGCTTCACGATGGTGAGAACCGGAATCACGGCGAGAAGAAGCATCAGGAAGAGAAAATAGGACTCCCTGTCTTTCATCTGCTGACCAAACCGTCCGATGAAAGCACCAAACCCGCTGATAAGCATCCAGTTGGCGAGTACCACGCCAAACACAAGTTCATTTCCCTGGAAAACGTAAAGAAATTCGCGCAGCAGGTAAATCTGGGTTGCAATCGAAATAAAACCCAAGCCAAACAAGGCAGAGAAGATTGCAAATCTTTTGTACATTTCGTACCTTTACCTTGGTTTTAGTTCAAAAATAATGCAAACAACCAGATTTTCAATCATTTTGTTAATAAGCTTTATGTTTGGTTCACAACTTGGATGCTCATCCCAGAATTCAGATGGAACATCCCAAAAAAAAGACCGGAAACCTGCCGCAGCGGGAAGGTTCTATTCCGACAACCCCGAGGAGCTCCGATCCATGATCTCCGGCTTCTTTGCAGCAGCGCTCCCCCGTGATGGGGACCAGGTTGCAGCAATCATCTCACCACATGCAGGTTATGTCTTTTCAGGACAGGTAGCTGCCAATGCCTTTAACCAGGTGGATCCCGATCGTTCGTTCGACAATGTTTTCGTCATCGCTTCAAGCCACCAGATTGCTTTTTCGGGAGCTTCGATTTACAATCAGGGTGATTATATCACCCCCTTAGGAACAGTACCGGTCAACATCAACCTTGCCAACCAACTGATAGCAGCGAGTTCCCTGTTTCAGTTTCATCCCGAAGCAGATAAATATGAACATAGCCTTGAAGTCCAGGTCCCTTTCCTTCAGCATCATCTCAGGATGCCCTTTAAACTTGTCCCCATCGTGCTTGGGACCCAATCGGCGGAATCGTGCGAGAAGATTGCCGAAGCCCTGAAGCCATGGTTCAACGGAAAGAATCTCTTTGTGATCAGCTCTGATTTCTCACACTACCCTGAATACGAAGAGGCCGTGGCTGCTGACAAAGCTACCTGCGACGCCATCATCTCCAATGATCCGGATACATTTTCAGCTTTTCTGAATACTTACAAACGAAAAAATGTTCCCAATCTGGCTACCAACTGCTGCGGATGGACATCAGTGCTGACATTGCTGAACCTTACATCCGGGCATCCGGGATACTCCTATACACCGCTCTACTATCAGAATTCAGGAGATTCCAGATATGGTGACAAAAAACAGGTGGTAGGATACTGGGCTATTACCGTAACCCGCAAAAGCACTGTTGATCAGGAAACTTCCGGTTTCTCCTTATCAGACCAGGAGAAAATCCGGTTGTTGGAGATTGCCAGGAATACTGTTAATGGATATGTACGCAACAAAAAGATTCCTAAGGTTGACAAATCGCTCCTTTCAGAAAATCTGAACCTCCATGCCGGCGCCTTTGTGACCCTTAAGAAAAAGGGGGCGTTGCGGGGCTGCATCGGTCGGTTTACGGCAACCGTTCCATTGTATCAGGTGGTTCAGGAGATGGCTGTTGCCAGCGCTACCCAGGATTACCGGTTCTCCCCAGTTCAGGCGAATGAAATCGATGGGCTGGAGATTGAGATCTCCGTTCTTTCTCCGATGAAACGCATTTCGGGGATGGAGGAACTCGAACTTGGCAGAGACGGCATTTACATCAAGAAAGGGGGTGCTGCCGGCACATTCCTTCCACAGGTTGCCACAGAAACCGGATGGACAAAAGAGGAGTTCCTGGGACACTGCGCTCAGGATAAGGCAGGCATCGGCTGGGACGGGTGGAAAGATGCAGAACTTTATACTTACGAAGCGATCGTATTTTCAGAATCCGAATTTACCGGCTACAAATAGCAATATAAGGGCAATAGGTACATCGCTCTTCATCCGGCGTTTGACGGAACGGCTGATCCGGATCAAACATATCAGCCACCACCCTGCCAAGGATCTCCCCTACTTTCAACATCTCATATTCCCCGATTGTGGCTGATTTGGGCTTCCCATCCACATCGGGTACCGTCACCGTCATAAAGCCCGGAGCCTGTTTTTTCAGAGAGATGATGCCGGCATGAAACAGGTTTGCTGAAGGTTTCCCCTCTAAAAGCCAAGTATAGGTAAGCAACTGAAATCCCTTGTCGAGAGCCGGATCGGAAATCAAGTCATCCCAATCGCTGATGGCAACATCTTTTTGAGCCACATTGCCGGTCTTATAGTCGATCACCCGTCTGATACCGCTTATTCGGTCGACCCGGTCGACAAACCCTTTGATCCGAACCTCCTTTTCTGATCTGCCGATGGTTACGGAAAGCTGACGTGAGAGATGTTTTTCCAGAAGTTCCACAATAAGGGTATCCCCTGATTTAGCCAGCTGTTCCACATGTTGCCTCTCTCCCCGGATAAATTTTCTGACCATGATGCGGGCGACCTCCACCAGCAACAGGTTCTTTCCGGTTGAAATGACATCACCCTTGAAAACGGCTTTGAATGCAGCGTCGATTTCCGTGTCCACCCTGGCCTCCATTGAAGTCAGGTTGTCTACTGTTAACGCCCTTGAAACGAATGGCTTATAAAGATTCATCAGTGCATGATGAACAGCTGATCCAAGTATCCGGGGATCGATCTCCCCCTCCTCCTCTTCCGGCTCCTTCAAACCGGCAATCTCTGAAAAATAGAACCTAAGTGAACAGGAACGAAAGGCATTGAGAGAGGTCGGAGAAAATCCTGATGAAGCTTTGTTCCATAGTTTTTCGAGAACGTCCGGACTCTTTTCAATTTCAACAACGGGAGAACCCTCTCTTCCCAGCAAGGATGTCACAAGCACCTCATTTCGGATGACATTGGCCGGGTTGTAGCGTGGCAATTCCGTTTCAATCTGACGGATGAACCGACTCAAATCTCCTCCACCCATTTGTCCCGGCTCCGTGTTATACAGCAGCCAAAGATGTGAAGAGTGCTGAAGCAGCCGGTAAAAGTGGTAGGCATATACGGCATCCTGCTGACGGTATAAAGGAAGACTAAAATCCTTCCGAACGTCGAACGGGATGAATGACTGAATGTTCTTACCCGAAGGGAGGATTCCTTCATTGCAGGAGAGGATGACAACGCGGTCGAAGTCGAGGGTGCGGGTTTCCAGCATCCCCATGATCTGCAATCCTTTCAACGGTTCGCCATAAAACGGGAGCATGGTGGTATCCAGCAGCTGCTTAAAAAACTTCGCCAGACTATCCCATGTCAGAAAACCGGCAGATTCGTCGGTCATTTGCCTGAGCTGCCTCAGTATGCGGGCCACGGCATAGGCATATTCCAGCTCGATCTTAGGACGCTGCTCAATGTCAGATTCCTGAATGGAGGGCTCATTGGTACCGAACGAAACTACAATCGCTTCCACAAGCTCCTGAAGGCCTGTCAGGGCTCCTTCAAGGGATTCCCACGTACCGAACATCAGGTCGAGAAAGGTAAGGTTGATGCCAAAGAGTCCCGTATGCTCCGTGGTGAGGTCTTTCCGCTGCAGAAAGGTCTTTTGTCCTGCTTTGATCTTCTCCACGAGCTCCCGAAAAGCAAACTGATTTCCCTCCGAGTTGGCGGAAGCCAGTCGCGAAACATATGGATGTTGCAGCACCTTCGCGACATCACGAAAATAAAACCGGCCTGATTTTTTACTTCCCGGATTCATTCTGATGGCGTGATGATGCATCTCATATACCAGAATCAGGAGATCGGCAAGCGGTGTCTGGCTCAACGGGAGCCCCATGGTAATGTTCACGGCATCGAGACCGGGTGGCAACGAGTTAAGCAACGGAAGCAGAAGCTTTTCATCGGGCAGGATAACAGCTGTTCGTTCATTTAACAGTCCCTCCTGATGCCATTTCTCCAGTAACGTTCCCGCCAGTTTTACCTGTCCGATGATATCAGGGACCCCGATCACGCCGATCTCTTTCTTCCCCGATTTGAGATCCTCAGATTTCCACCGGTGCGACCATTCCGGCCACTTTTTAAACCATTGTCTCAGGTAATCGCCAGCCTCCTGTTTCGGATCATCCAGGTAATAGCTGTCGGCATCCCACAGTAACTCTCCAACACCCTCTTTTACAAGGTGATCAATGATTCTCTCCTCGGATGCCGTCAGGGCGTTAAAGCCGGCAAAAACAACCTTTGTCCAGGGTATCTTCACCTCCCCCTTTTCCATCTTCTGGCAGGCATCCCTGAACATCAACCCCTGGTAGGCTTCTCCCCGGGAAAGCAGTACCCCGGTAAGCCCCGAATAGTATGAAAGCAGGGAGTTGTAGAACTTCAGATAGTTTTGCTGAAACTCAGTAAGGGGCGCATTATCCGGATTCCAGACGGTCATTGCCCGAACTTCATCGAGGTAGGTAAAAAGAGCCTTCGGATCAATCAGGTAACGATCGATCTCGTTGAAATCAGAAAGCAACTGACCTCCCCAGTTCAGAAACTCATCAAACGACTGCGCTTTTTCCTTTTCAATACGCTGGTGAATTTTGTACATCTCAAAAAGAGAGTGGACCTGCTCTGCCTCTCTTAACCCCGATGAAAAAGCGACAAACTCTTCAATGGAAAAAAGGGCCGGCGACCAGGAGGTTTTCTGAAGCATCCCGGCCAGGTGTTTGCGCAGGAAAAGCCCCGCCCTTCGGTTTGGAAGAACCACCGCTATCCCGGAAAGATTATCCTCAAAGGTTTCGTAGAGGTATTTGGCGGTTTGCTGGAGAAAAGGAGGCATAGAAGGGTTGTCGGTTATCAGTTGTATGTTCTTTGTTGATTGTTGATTGTTGATTGTTGATTGTTGCTCGTTACTGGTTGCTTATTATTGATCGATCAGTTTTTTTCCCGATGTCTCTCCACACCAAACCATTATCAATGTATCCTTTGATGAGATGATCCGTTGCGAGTCTTAAATACAGGTCTGTCAGTGAAAACCTGCCGGTTTCTGTTATCCATGAAAAAATTTCCGGTTGAAGGATCTGAATCCCACTGAAAGCAAACGGTGTTGTATCCTCTCCTTCCCGACTCATTCTTTTTTCGCCTGTTTTATGATTTTCCCATCCACAAAGTCTATTCTGTTTATTAAAAAGAAAGTAGCGGGAAGTCAATCGGTTGCGAACAGCCAAGGTAGCCAGGGGATTCTCCAGCTTATGAATTTCGGCCATCTGCCAAATATCGAGGTCGGACAGAATATCGACATTTCGGACCAAAAACGGTTTCCCATCGCTAAAAAACCAGGAAGCCTTTTTCAGTCCCCCTCCCGTCTCCAGCAGCTCATCCGATTCGTCGGAGATCGTAACGGACAAGCCAAAATCATCATTCGCCTTGAGAAAATCCCGGATCTGTGCTGCGAAATGGTGCACATTGATGATGACATCCCGTATCCCGTATCGCTTAATGTGTTCCAGCGCATGCTGCAGCAAAGGTTTTCCCTCCGCCACCACAAGTGCTTTGGGGATGGAATTTGTAACCGGCCTCAACCTCGTGCCCAATCCTGCTGCAAGTATCAATGCTTTCATTTGTTCGCTTTGCCGCGTCACTACGTTCCTCGCAATGACAAGTTTCGCTGTTCGCTTTTCGCTTTTCGCATTCTTAATTTCCTAATCTCCAGCGCCACTAAAACCTACTCTTACATTCTCACACCCTCACACCCTCACACCCTCACACCCCCACACCCTCATACCCTCATACCCTCCTCCTCATATTAGGGTAGGTTTGTATGATTCAGGTTAACATTAATCTCAACATTCTCCAGCAAGTGCTCTTTCAGCCTTTCGGCACTGTACACGGATCGATGCTGTCCTCCTGTGCAACCGAAATTCACCATCAGGTGGTTAAAACCCCGCTCCAGGTAGTTGGAGACACTCTGATCAACAAGAGACGTAACATGATCAAGAAAGAGATCAACCTCAGGCTCCTGCTTTAAAAAATCAATGACCGGCTGATCTTTTCCGGTAAGCTGTTTGTAGGCATCATACCGTCCCGGATTTGGAAGGGCACGGCAGTCAAATACAAAGCCTCCACCATTTTCCGATGGATCGGCGGGGATCCCTTTTTTGTAGGAGAAGCTGTTGATGGTGACCGTGAGGGAACGGGGTTTTAGGTTTGGCTCTGCCGAGCTACGCTTCGCTCCGGTTCGGGTTTCGGATTTGGCTTCGCCGGGCTCCGCTTCGCTCCGGTTTGGGTTTCGGGTATCGCCATCCTGCATCAGGAATCCAGGATCGAGGATCAAATGATCCAACAAATTGAACAACGTTGGAAGTTCCGTACCGAACCTCTTTTCAATCCACAGCTTCCTCAAGTTCTGCAGATTGTTCAGGGCATAAGGTATACTCTGGAGGAAGTGGCTCTTTTTCTCATAGAAACCTCTGTAGCCGTAAGCGCCGAGTGCCTGAAGGATCCGTATCAGGATGAAGCCGGGAAAATAGTGCAAAAAATCGGATCGTTTCCCGGGGATGTATTGTTCCAGAACCTCCAGATAGAATCCAAGAAGGTGTTCCCTGATGCCGTCTGGCAGATCCGCTTTGGCATCATAGAGGAGAGATGCCACATCGTATTGAAGCGGGCCTTTCCTACCCCCCTGGTAGTCGATGAAACAGGGCCTGTTTTCAACCAGCATGATGTTCCTCGATTGAAAATCCCTGTACATGAAAAAATCGGCATCTGCCTCAAGCAGAAAGGAAGCAAATGTCTGAAAATCTTCTTCCAGCAACTGCTCATCAAACGGAACATGAGCCAGTTTCAGGAAATAATATTTGAAATAGTTCAAATCCCAGAGCATCGATTGCCTGTCAAATGCATTCCGGGGATAGCATTTACTGTAATCGATCGCTCTTCCTCCATTGATCTGGAAATTGGGCAGCACGTTCAACACCTGTTCGTAAAGATCCGTAACGGCATCAGGGAAATCAGATCTATCCTGTCGCATACTGACCAGGAATGAGAAGAGGGTCTGATCTCCAAGATTTGACAGGATGTAACAATTGGCTTCGCGATCTTCAGCAATGATTGCCGGAACAGGCAGGTTCAACGATTCAAATGTTCGGGTAAAGGAGAGGAAGGCATCATTCTCTTTCCTGTCGTTGTTGTATACACCAATTACCGATTCCGATTTTCCGTGAATCCGGAAGTACAGCCTGTTCGACCCCGACTCCGGAAGCCTGACCACCCTTTCTGGCTTCTCATTAAACGTACGCTGAAACAATAATGAGAGTTGTTCTTCGATATTCATCCCTCTTTTCAAATTTCGTATTTCGTATTTCCGTATTTCATACCTCCACCACCTCAACTCCACCTCCCAGGTAAATCAGTAGCTTCCTCACCCGCAGATATCCCATCTCTTCAAGCAACTGCCCGTACCGTTCTATCTGTTTCTGGTGAGAGGGCGATTTCCTGCCGGTCTTGTAGTCGATCACAATGACCTCATCCCCGTCAATCACCACCCTGTCGGGACGAGAGGCATCACCCCCTTTTTCCAGTATTTCAGGCTCGTTCCTGACCGTTACGCCGGGTTCAAAATATCGGGTGAGTAATTGATGAGACACCACCTCTGTCAACATCTTCCGCATATGAATCTCCTCATCTTTCGATATCGTTCCGGAAAGGAGAGCCCGCTGTACTGCTTCATCTATATCTGCAGCTACATCTACTTCAGCCATCAGGGCATGAAACCTGCTTCCAAAATCAACCCTTCCTGCGGGGTCATCCATGTCCCAGTATTCCGGAGCCCTGTGACGTATTTTAATCGCTTTTCTCCAATCAGAGGACGGCATGGTTTCGAGCATACGAATGGCGCCCCTGGCTTTTGCTGGCACACCTTGCCGTGGGAAATACTCTCCAAACTCGTAAGATCTTTTTTCCTCCTCCCAAACCCCTTTCGATTGCAGGTAAGCAGTGAAAAGTGCCGGAAGGGATTTCAAGTCGTCAAGCTTCGATGGCGGTGGACCTGTAATGATATAGAGTTGCTCTTCCGGACGGGTTAATGCCACATAAAGCAGATTTGCCATGTCCAGCATCGATTTAGCCTGTTCCTCCTCGAATGCTTCCGCATAGCGGGTCTCCTTCATCTGCTTTTCGACAGGAAGAAAGGCTGTTTTGAGCTTTAGTTTTTCCTCCGGAGGAATATCAATCCATAGGTAGCTTTTGCTTGTTTTGGTGAGTGCCTCATCGGCAAACGGAAAAATAACTATCGGGAATTCAAGTCCTTTCGCTTTGTGGATCGTCATGATCCTGACTGCATCTACACCCTCCGGCACAACAATAGAGAGACTCCCTTTATGCTGTTCCCACCACTCCAGAAAATCCGCTGCGCTGTGCGTCTCTTTCTCCATAAAGGTGATCACGGCATCCAGAAAGAATTGAATGTAGGGGTCGGCATTCCTGTTCATTCCAACCATCCGGATGATCTCTTCACAAAGATCATAAACAGGCAGTGCAAGCATCAGGTCTCTGTTAATTTTCAGCCCATTGCGATCAAGGATTTTAGACAGATGGTCCCCATGTCCGGTCTGACCAATTCCTATCAGTATGGCATGAAGATTCTCCTTTTCAGCCGATAAATATCCCGCATGAAACAGATAATTAACCAACCCTGCCTGGATGATGGCGTTGGCAGGTTCAAACAGAAATCGGATTAGCCCGGTAATGAAGCGAACTTCCGGTGAATAGGAGATCAGCAAAGATTCTGAAGAGACAACGTTAATGCCTCGCAGGATCAGTTCCCTGGCAATGCGGCCTGCCTGTTTGTTGGTGCGGCACAAGACAGCGATATCCTCCAGTGCATAATTTCCTTCAACAAGCTGATTGACAATATCTTGCGTGCGGTTAATTGTTTTTTCCGCATAGGTCAGACCGGTCCCATCCCCCTCCATGAAATCGAGGTGTATAAAGCCTCCTGTTCGTGTTGAGGCAGGATGTTGCTTCAATCCGTCATATACCTTTTGCAACCTCTCGTCCAGCTGTTCGGAAAGCCACTGAAAAAAGAGGTTGTTGAAGTTAACGATCTCCGGCAGGGAACGAAAGTTGGAATCGAGAAATTGCTCGTCAAAGTATTGCCGAAACAGTGTCTCCCGCTGCCGGATAAGCGGATTCTCCTGGCTCCCGGGAAGAGATGGCAGGGAGGTGAATTGTGAGACATCGCCATTCCTCCAGCGATAGATCGCCTGTTTTCCGTCTCCAACCACCAGGTTAAAATAGCCGCCGGCCAGCGCATTTTCCATCAATGGAACGAAATTGAGCCACTGCAACCTGGACGTATCCTGAAACTCATCAATCAGGACATGGTGAAATTTCTCTCCCAACCGCTCGTAAATGAAAGGGACCGGTTCCCCCATCACAACGCGGGCAATCCGGCTGTTGAACTCGGAGATATGAACAAGATTCTGTTGCCGCTTGAACCCATCAAGCACCCGTCCGATTTCATTGAGGACAGCGAGAGGGTAGATCGTTTTGGTGAGTAGTTTGGCCAGGTTGTAGCTCGCCGATTGTGCTTCGTTAACCTCATGAGCCTGTTGGATAATGCGTTGCAATTCTGCTTTAATCCGATGGATCGCCTCAATTTCGCCGGATGTGGCTTTTGCTGAATGCCATTTGTCGTCATCCAGAGTCGACTGAACCCGCGAGTTCGGCGCCAGTTTGTCCATCCTGGCTTGGGCCAGATAGTGAAAATATCCCGGAACCCCTATCTTCCCGAAATAAAAAGAGGCCGTTGGGATACCCTCATTTTCTATCAGCCTCAATCCGGATTCTCCCAGCTCTTTTACCTGTTTCTCCGTATTCTGAATCCGTGCAAAGAGCTGTTTGCTGACAGCATGAAAGTCATTCATCGAAAGGGAAGCCAGCTTTTTCACCTCTACCTCCCCCTCTTCATCCAGAAGGATGCCTGCAAACGTGACCAGCAGTCGGTCGATATTCCATCCTTTATCCTCATCCATCCGAGATTCGAGAAAACTGACAAGCAACTTCGTAAGCTCCTTATCATGGCCAGCCTGTTCTAACAGAAGATCTACAGCCGTTGTCAGCAGTTCCTTTGACTCAAGTTCTACGGCAAACGAGACCGGCAGTCCGAAGTCGTGGGCAAAGGCTCGTATGATGCGATGGGAAAAACTATCGATGGTACCGATGGCAAATTCCGAATAGTGATGGAGAATCAGCGACAATGCTTCTCCTGCCCTGCGAGAAAGTTCTTCGGTCCCTAACCCGGTCTCTGTTAACAGGCATTGCTGCATCGTCAGAGATGAGCCGGTAAGATTTTCGGCGGATGCCTTTGAGAGATCACTCAACGTGTTCATGACACGCTCTTTCATCTCATTGGCTGCTTTGTGGGTAAACGTGATGGCCAGGATGTGCCGGAATTCAGCAGGATGTTTCAGTACCATCTTCAGGTATTCCCTGACCAGAGAAAAGGTTTTTCCTGAGCCGGCAGAACTACGGTAGACGGTGAAACTCATTGACGATTGATTCGATTTTAGATTTATCCGCGACGATCTGACCAATACCACCGTGGCATGCATGGGGATGATGGCGCAGGCGTTTCATTTTATATTGAGTGACTTGTGACTCGTTGCCGGTTGTTATTCGGATTTTGGTTCTTTCGATTTTGGTTCTTTGTCGGTCGATTTTTTAAACAACTCCACCCATGTGTAAAAGTCGCGCTGGAAAGAGATCCCTACGCCTTGAGTATACGGAGCATTGTTGTTCAGCAGGTCGATGGTATTGGTGCGGTTAAATGCCCGAATCCGCCATCGTCTGTTTTTCGTAAGAATGTATTCAACGTTGATATCTCCAACAATTGTACTGGCCTGTGCCGAGGTGGTATTTTTATACGATGACATCCCGAAGGTTCCATCAATCAGTAGCCGGTCGTTAAACAGCTGAGTGGAAACAGTCATATCGATATCCTGACTGGATGTGGCAGACCCGGGTTTGTAATTGACCCCAATGTTCAGGTTTTGTGTCATTCCGGACAGCCAGCTGTTGATCTGATTGGTCACAATTGCCATGGAAGTACCACCCACATCAACGGAACCTCCTGATCCACCTGCTACCGGCTTAAACTGGTTCATCACAAGGATGTACAGCACCTGTTGCGTCATTTCAGCAGTATTGTTCGTATCGATTGAATTAAACACCAGGGCCCGTTCATTCTCCTGGGCATTGGGCAGTGCCATTCCAAACGACATGATTGGATTCATCAGTTTTCCGTTGAGGCGGATGATGCATTCAACCGGGATCCTCCCCTGGATGTTTGATGTTTCGGAACTAAGTCCGGCGAGGGGAACCTTTGTTTTATAAATTGCAGACAATGATATTGTTGCATCGGCTGGATCTCCTGACCACGAGATGGAGCTTCCCTCTTTGATATCGAAAGGCATACGAATCAGGTTCTTCATCTGGAAGAGAAAAGATCCTTTGTTGATTGAATAACTGCCGTGCAGGCTAAACGGCGTGATTGGGGTCATCCCCATGCTTAGGCTTCCGGAACCAGTTGCTTTTATATTACCTAATTGATCGGGAAACAGAACTTCTACCTGGGCATCGGGGCTCACATTCAGGTCCAGGGCGAGTGTGAGGCCGGAAGATGAGCGATTCCTTAATGTTTCAGCTATATTTTCCAGTGAATCTTCTTTCGATTGCTTAAAAACAATATAATCAACCTGCCCGACACTTTGTGTGAGGCTGATCGGAATGGTCACGTGTGTATTGGACCCGGTACTGGCCGTTACACCCACACTGATATTATCCGGCGGACCTTTGATCACAACCGATCCACTTGCCCGGGCATTGCCGTAAAAGGTAGTATTCTGGGCATAGGTATTTTTGAAGGCAGAAAAGTCATCCATTGTGATGGCGAGGTCAAGCATTATGTCTTTGAAGTAGTTATGATTTACAGATCCATTCAGAAAGGCTTTGTTGCCCAGAGAATCATAGAGTACAATATTGTTGAATGCAATTTTGTTTGGTTCAATATCAATGATATCTGACAAGGAATAGGGAACATTGAGGTAATTGATTTTGAACTCGGTTCGCATCAGATTCAACTTTCCCTGAAACACCGGTTCATTGATCGTTCCGCTAATCTTAACCTCGCCGGATGCCAATCCGCTCAGCTTTGACATAAAGCTCGACACAAAAGGTCCCAGCATCTTGAGATTCAGATTTTTAAGCTTCAGGTCGAAATCAAAACGGGGATCGGGTGAGGTTGTAAAGACACTTCCTGTCAGAGAAAATGGAATATTTTGGCCGATATTGCCGGTATAGATAATTTCTGAAAGCACATCAAATTTTTGCTCTGTCCGGTTGTAATTTACATGAAAAACCGCATCACCAAGGTGCTGTTTGTTGAAACTGAAATTATCGAGTTTAAGATCCGAGAAAATTGAAAGTTGGTTGTAGACGTCGGTGATTTTGAGGCTTCCTGATAAAATACCGTCCAGGTCTATATTGGGGTTAGCCAGGAAATAATCAAGTTGAGAGACATCCACTCCGTTGAATCTCAGATCCAGGGTATCAAGGTCATGATGTGCTATTCTTCCGTTTAATGAGAGCCACTGATTGCCACTGCTGAAGGTAATATCGTGGCATACGATGAGTGCGGTGTCAAAGATCACATAATTTTCTTTCGAGATCGACCAGTTGTTGTTATTAAGTTTAAGGTCGAGTTCGTCGAGTTTTATTTTCACGCTTCCATCCTCCAAAAACGTGAGGAACCCCTTGAAATAGCTGTGATTACTTCCTGATGATGAGTTTAGCTTATAGAGGATACTATCCCTGCGTATACTGGCAATTAGTGACAGGGTATCCAGTTGAATATAGGTTGAATCTGTGGGTTTCGACTGGTTCATTATCATCTGATCACATCCGGTCTGCAGGGAGAGGTTATCAATATGGGTTTCGGCATCGAAATACCAATCTTTCATTTTCATTCCTCTCACATGGAGGATTGGTGACCGACCTTTGAGTGAAAGTATTTTTTCGGCTTCACTGTAACTTCCCTCCAGGTAAGAGCCAGGAGAAATTTCCAGAAATGGTAAAAAGATGGCTGTTACATCAGCACTTTTCTTGAAGGCAATATGGTAGTTAAGTTCCTGTCCCGAATAATGATACTTCCGGGTGGAATCGCTGCGCATTTCAAAGCTGGCCAGATAATTCTGGATGAAGGTTATTACTGAAGGAACCAGTTTGCTGAATGTAAACTCTCCTGTAAACTCGGCATCAGCGAAATCAGATCTCATTTCATAAGCCTTAAGCCCGGATGAGTCGGGATTGGTCTTAATCATTACGGAGTCAATCACCGCACGGTTCCTTCCCTCCCAGTAAGAGATGTTATGAAAACTCAGAGTGCCGTCAATATTATCTATGTTACTTCCTTTAAAATCGGCATCGATGGAAGCAGAAAAAATTTCTGTTGAATCACGTTCAAGGAGGTGTAAATTGAAAAGCTGGGCATGGCCGACGACTGCGCTGAAGTTAAAAACCGGGACGGAATCATTGGCATCAGCCATTCCATGAAATGTGAGTTCCAGGTTTGGATCGTCCACAGAGACATCTCCGAAGAACTTTTTTCGAATCATGGAGCCATTAATGGCGACATTTTTATACGTATATCCATTTATTAAGGCTGAGTCGACATGAACCTGCATCAATAGGTCGGCATTAGCTAATGACGTACCCTTTCCATCCAGGTTTGCCCTCAGGGTTACATATCCAAGGACCTCTTTTTCGTCGATCAGGGCACCAAGGTTAAATGATGTAATCCTGAGTTCGCCTTTGTAATCCAGAAGACCTCCTTTTGGCTGTTTCAACTGAAGATTGGTTGTTGCAGCGCCGATACCTGTCCGGATCTCGGCCCGTGAAATGAAATCATCGACAAAACCGGTAAATTCTCCTTTAACATTGATCAACCCCAGATTGTCGATCATTGCCGGAATCGCCAGGATGCCGGAATCACCGGGAATCCTGAAAGAGCCAATATCAGTTGCTGACGAGGTAAATTGATTGATTTTCATATCGACATAAGTGGCCATGACATCGGGCAACCCCACCGCGAAAATATTTCCTTTAAAAACAGTATTCTCTCCAAATTCCACTTCTAGGTTCTTTGCGGTGAATTTGCTTACGGTGCCAGCAACTTTTCCTTGAAGCTGGAAACGGTTGGTCATTGTTTTCACCTCGGGTGCAAAAAACCCGATATCCGTCATATCAAACTCCGATGGCTGAATCTCAGCTTCGATGGTTACCCGCTTTAAGAAATCTGTAAATGCGATGAATCCATTGTAACGGAAGGCAAAATCGAGTGATAGATTTGAATTGTCAGTGATCAGTTTCAGGTTATCCACCTCAATATACCGATCGCAAACCTTAACGTCTCCTTCGAACTCATGGAGATTGATTCCGCTTCTCTCCCTGGCCGAAAGCCTGTTAATCCGGGCGTTCATCGAATCTCCTTCGATTCTAATGTGTGAGACATCCAGATTAATGTCACGCACATCGATATTCGTATAATCCATCCCATCCGGAGCTCCGGATTTGCTGTTATCCTGGTAATGGAAGCGAATGCCTTCAAGTTCCAGGTTGTTGCAGGAGATCTTGAAGGGAGCAGAGGGTATGGTATCCGGGACTTTTGCAACAGTATCCTTTGATGCGAAATGGTTGATAAGAAGGACCAGGTTGAGCAGGGAATCTCCCTGGTGTTTAATGAGTTGAAACTCCCCCTGACTGATCAGAATTTTCTGTACGCTGATATTCCTACCTGTCAGGCTGAGCCAGATCGGTTTGATTCCTAGTTCCCGAGCGGCAAAGAGAGTTGTATCGCAGTTGTCTTTCACCAGAATATTCTCGATCACCACTCCATTGCGGATGGAAAGGTCGATGCCGCCGATCCGGATGGTGGTGCCAAGTTCGGTAGAGAGGTAATCAGCCGCCAACTGTGCCGCAAAGCTCTGAACCCTGGAGTCGCGTAAAAGAAGGAAGACGGTCATAATCAGAGCGATCAGAACCGTCAACACATAGAGCAATATTTTCCCTGCTGTTTTTATCTTATTTTTGTTGATCGTAAATCTCCAAATTACAGTAATGCCACCTTTTATTCTCGGTATTGAGTCTTCCTGTGATGACACCTCTGCATCAGTGGTGAACGGGACAACTGTACTCTCTAACGTTACTGCCAACCAGGAAGTCCACAAAGAGTTTGGAGGTGTGGTCCCGGAGCTGGCATCCCGTGCTCATCAGCAAAATATCGTACCGGTTATTGAAGCCGCCATCCGAAGAGCAAATATAGGTAAAAATCAACTCGCTGCTGTAGCTTTTACGCAGGGACCGGGGCTCCTCGGTTCCTTGCTTGTAGGTTCTTCTTTTGCCAAGAGTTTTGCCATGGGTTTGAGCATCCCGCTGATTGAAGTAGACCACATGCAAGCGCATATCCTGGCACATTTCCTTCAACAACCCGATCAAGCGAATGCAATACCTTCATTCCCATTCGTATGCCTGACTGTTTCGGGAGGTCATACCCAGATTGTCCTGGTACGGGATTATTTTACCATGGAGGTTTTAGGTCAGACCATTGATGATGCTGCCGGTGAGGCATTTGATAAAACCGCCAAAATCCTCGGACTTCCTTATCCGGGAGGGCCAATCATTGATAAACTTGCAGCTGAGGGAGATTCCTCGCGATTTTCCTTCGCACGCCCAAAAATAGCTGGCCTCGATTACAGCTTCAGCGGACTAAAGACTTCGATCCTCTATTTTATCCGAGATGAACTTAAGAGGGATCCTGATTTTATCGAAAAAAACAAGAACGATCTCTGTGCTTCTATCCAGAAAACAATCATTGATATCCTGATGATAAAACTGAAGATAGCGGTGACATCCAGCATCCAGTATCCAGCATCCAGCGCTTTTGATGTGGCTATCGCCGGCGGTGTATCAGCCAACTCGGCGCTGCGTAAAGCACTAACTGAAATGGCCAAAGAGGAGGGCTGGAATGCCTTTATACCTCCGTTTGAGTACACCACTGATAACGCAGCTATGATTGCTATCGCCGGATATTTCAAGTTTCTTAAAGGTGAATTTGCCCGGCAGTCCACCATCTCATATGCAAGGAGCAGGTGGTGAGGACGAGGGACGAAGGAAGAGGGAAGAGGGAAGAGG